>NZ_CP183076.1:0-300000 GCF_048401115.1 Pseudoalteromonas sp. US3C1013
AACTAAATAAATATAAACAAAAATAAAAAGGCGTAACTTAATAATAAGTTGCGCCTTTTTATTTTACAGCTTACTTAGTTAAATTATTAACTAAGTACTTTTGCCAGTAACTCTATTGGATGCTTAGGCTTAAATTTTTCATAACGTTTTACTTGGCTACGACATGAAAAGCCGGTTGATAAAAGTTGTTCAGGTTTATTTTTATCAACGATAGGTTTCCAACTCATTTCATAAAGTGCTTTGGAGTTTGCTTGGTTTTGTGCTTCATGACCATAAGTGCCGGCCATACCACAACACCCAGTACTTGTGGTGTTTAATGTTAAACCAAGCTGATCAAAAATATTTTTCCACACACTTGCGGCTTTTGGTAATGCAGTCGTTTCGGTACAGTGACTTAATAAGGTAAATTCAGTATTTATTTGTTTAGCTTCTAAAGCACTGAACGATTGTGTTTCTAACCATTCATGCGCAAGTTGCACATTAAAATCGCCACGGTTATTTTCTAAAATTGTATTATATTCATCGCGATAACACATCACTAACGACGCATCTAAACCAACTAGCGGTGCATTAATATCATTAAGCTGATTTAAAAACTCTGCAGCATTTTTTGCCGTTAGCTTAAATTCATGCAAAAAACCTTTCACGTGCTGAGGTTTGCCATTGGGTTTAAAGGGTAACAGCATTGGTTTTTTTCCAAGCTGAGTAATTAGTGTAATAAAACTCTCAACCAATTCTGCTTCGTAAAAGCTGGTGAATGGGTCTTGAACAATGAGTACATAATCATTTTGCTCATCGGTACTTAGTTTTTTAAGTAATTCTAAATTAAATTTTTGCGCTTTGTTTACACGTTTGTTGAGTGCAGGAATACTTAGCTGAGGGGTATCAACATAGCCTACCGTTTTTTTAATGAGGCCACTAACTAATGATGTTTTTACAATTGGATTAATAACCCTAGCAAATTTTGCCATTAACGGTGCACTGTTTTCTATATTACCCACTAAGTAATCTTTGAGTGGGCGGGCATAATAACTGTGATAATAATTTAAAAAACGGGCACGGAAAGTTGGCACATCTACTTTTATTGGGCAAGCCGTAGTACACGCTTTACACGCTAAACATTCATCCATTGAGGTTTTTACTTCATGTGAAAAATCGTAAACGCCTTGTTTTTTCTCTCTGCTATGAACAAAGCGCTCCCACCAAGTAATTACTTCACCTTTGTTAAGTTCTTTTTCTACCTCAAGTAAATTAACATCTTTTGACTCTTGAAGACGTAACCATTCACGCATTAGCCCTGCTCGACCTTTTGGCGAATTACGGCGATCGCCAGTTACTTTATACGACGGGCACATTGGAGAGTTTTCATCATAATTAAAACATAAGCCGTTACCATTACAGGTCATTGCATTGTTGAAACTGGTCTTAACATCAATAGATATTTGCTTGTCGAAGTAAGAGCGCTTTTGCCCATCAACGCTAACTAGTGAGTCTTCACTTTCAAGCGGGGTACATATTTTTCCGGGGTTGATTTTATTATTTGGATCAAACGCCGATTTTATTTTTCGTAATTGCGTAAATAAATGCTCACCAAAAAATTCAGGACCGTATTCACTTCTGTAACCTTTACCGTGCTCGCCCCACATCAAACCACCGTATTTTGCGGTGAGTTTTACTACTTCATCTGAAATAGTGCGCAGTAATTTTTCTTGTTCAGGGTCGCACATATCCAGTGCCGGCCTAACATGTAAAACGCCAGCATCAACATGACCAAACATACCGTACTGTAAATTATATCTATCAAGTAGCGCTCTAAATTCAACAATATAATCGGCTAAATTCTCTGGTGGAACGGCGGTGTCTTCTGCAAACGCGAGAGGTTTTTGGCTGCCTTTTACATTACCGAGTAAACCTACTGATTTTTTACGCATTGCATAAATTTTTAATATATCGCTTTTATCGCTGGTTAACTGATAGCCAATAACACCATTAGTTTGATTAGCTACACACTCATCTAATAATTTACATAATGTGTCTACTTTGTCTTTTATGTCTTCTGGTGATACGGCATTAAACTCAACCATGTTGAGTCCTTGCATATCTTTATTAGCAACGTCGGTTATTAAGTCCGATACTGAATGCCAAATAATATCTTCGCGGGCAAGATTTAATACTTTGCTGTCAACGGTTTCAACTGAAGTTGCGCGGGCATCAACTAAAAATGGTGAATGGCGAAGCGCAGAATCAAAACTGTCATATTTTATATTTATGAGGGTTTTAAATTCTGCGATAGGTGTTAGGTTTAATTTTGCTTCAGTAACTATGCCTAAAGAGCCTTCTGATCCGGTTATTAAGCGGCTCATATCAAAAGTTTGTAAGTCTTCACTTAGCACATGCTCTAGGTCATAACCGGTTAAAAATCTATTTAACCGTGGAAATTTGGCTAATATAGCGTCGCGTTCATTAAGTGATATGTCTAATACTGTTTTGTAGAGTTTGCCAATTAAGGATTCCTGATCGGCAATTATTTTTGCTTTTTCAATGTCTATTGGACTGGTAGACATTGCAGTGCCATCAACTAAATAGGTGGTTAGCCCTAAAACATGGTCGCTGGTTTTGCCATAAACTAAGGAGCCTTGCCCCGATGCATCAGTACTGATCATGCCGCCAATAGTGGCGCGGTTACTAGTAGATAAATCGGGTGAAAAGAAAAATCCATACGGTTTTAAAAAGTCGTTAAGTTGATCTTTTATCACACCGGTTTGAACTCGTACCCAACCTTCTTCAACATTTATCTCGAGGATTTCACGCATATAACGTGATAAATCAACCACAATACCGGGCGTTAAAGATTGACCATTTGTTCCTGTGCCGCCACCGCGAGGACCAAAAGTTAACGATAAAAAAGGGTCTTGCGATGCTATTTGCAGAGCAACTTGAATGTCTTTTTCGCTTTTAGGAAAAATAACACCTTGCGGAAGCTGCTGGTAAATACTGTTATCGGTTGATGCTGTGAGTCTGGTTGCATAACTTGCGTCTGTATCTCCAGTAAACCCTTGATTTTTTATAGTATTTAAATAATTTGCGACAAGCTCGGTCGCGGCATCTTGTTGTGTAATAGTTGCTATCATGGCGGCGCTTATTAATGCATTTGTGTAATTATATCATGGCGATGGCTAATAGAAATTGAAGATTTTACAGTTTGTAACACTCTTTTTATCGATATATGAGCAGCTGCAATTATAATCAAGTTAAACGCCTACTATGAGGTTTATATGAAAAAACTACTAATGCAGATCAGCGGAACACTGTTTATTTTACTCGGATTATTGTTTGCTGTGGTGCCAGGGCCATCGTTAATATTTTTTATTGCAGGCTTATTCTGCTTTTCTATGTATTACCCTAAAGCAAGAGGGTATTTAACTTGGTGTCAAAAAGCACTGACTCGTTCATGTGCCTATTTAGATAAAAAATTAGCAAAAAATTAATTTTTAGTCATAAAAAATGCCAGCAGTTGCTGGCATTTTTTAACGAGGTAACTTACTTAGCAAGTTTATCTGCTAAGTATAACCATGTTTCTAGTACTGTATCTGGGTTTAGCGAAACAGAGTCAATGCCCTGCTCTACTAACCATGCTGCAAAGTCTTCATGATCTGAAGGACCTTGACCACAAATACCTACATATTTACCTTTTTCTTTGGCTGTTTTAATAGCCATAGAAAGTAGCTTTTTGATTGCAGGGTCACGCTCATCAAATAGGTGAGCAATTAAACCTGAGTCGCGATCAAGACCAAGCGTTAACTGTGTTAAATCGTTAGAACCGATAGAGAAACCATCGAAGTATTCTAAAAATTCTTCAGCCATTAATGCATTTGACGGAAGCTCACACATCATGATTACTTTAAGACCATTTTCGCCACGTTTAAGGCCATGTTCTTCAAGTAATTCAATAACGCGTTTACCTTCTTCAAGGGTACGTACGAATGGGATCATGATTTCGATGTTGGTCATATCCATGCTGTTTCTTACGCGTTTTATAGCTTCACACTCAAGTGCAAAACAATCACGGAAGTCTTCAGAGATATAACGTGCAGCGCCACGGAAACCAATCATTGGGTTTTCTTCTTCTGGCTCGTATTGCTGGCCGCCCACTAAGTTAGCATATTCGTTTGATTTAAAATCAGACATACGAACAATTACACGCTCTGGTGCAAACGCACAACCTAAGGTAGAAATACCTTCAACTAGTTTACCGATGTAGAATTCAACAGGTGATTCGTAACCGGCAATCATGTCTGTGATTTCTGCTTTTAATGAATCTGTTTGTGCATCAAAATTTAATAACGCTTTAGGGTGAACGCCAATCATACGGTTGATGATAAACTCAACGCGCGCAAGGCCTACACCTGAATGTGGTAAACGTGCAAAATCGAATGCGCGATCTGGATTACCAACGTTCATCATTACTTTCATTGGAAGTTCAGGCATTTCGTCAACACGTGAAGTAAGTACTTCAAAGTCTAAAATACCTTCGTAGATGAAACCTGTATCGCCTTCGGCACATGATACAGTAACTTCTTGACCTGCTTTAATTAAGTCTGTTGCATTACCACAACCAACAACGGCTGGAATACCTAACTCACGTGCAATGATTGCAGCATGACATGTACGACCACCACGATTTGTAACAATCGCAGCCGCGCGTTTCATAATAGGTTCCCAATCAGGGTCTGTCATGTCGGTAACTAAAATGTCACCTACTTGTACTTGGTCCATCTCTTTGATTGAATCAAGTACACGTACAACACCACTACCAATTTTATGACCAATTGCACGGCCTTCAACAACAACATTGCTGCTGCCATTTAGTTGGAAGCGTTCCATTACGTTTGTGTCTTCGTTTGAACGAACAGTTTCTGGACGCGCTTGAACTATATATAGTTTGCCATCGTTACCATCTTTTGCCCATTCGATGTCCATTGGACGACCGTAATGCTTTTCAATGATTACAGCTTGTTTGGCAAGATCTTGCACTTCTTCATCTGTAATCGAAAATTTGTTTGAAAGTGCTGAGTCTACGTCAACAATTTCTACTTGTTTGCCATGAGCTTTGTCTTGAGAGTAAATCATTTGAATGGCTTTAGAGCCAATGTTACGACGTACTACAGCTGGCTTGTTTTTAAGTAGCGTTGGTTTATGAACATAAAACTCATCTGGGTTAACCGCACCCTGTACAACCATTTCACCCAAGCCATAGCTTGATGTGATAAACACTACATCTTCAAAGCCCGATTCAGTATCAATACTGAACATTACACCTGATGCTGATTTATCAGAGCGTACCATGCGTTGAATACCCGCTGATAACGCTACACCACGATGATCGTAGCCTTGGTGAACACGATAAGAAATAGCGCGGTCGTTAAATAACGAAGCGAATACGTGTTTAATAGCAGTCATTACAGAATCAATACCAACAACGTTTAAGAACGTTTCTTGTTGGCCTGCAAACGAGGCGTCTGGCATATCTTCAGCAGTAGCTGATGAACGAACAGCAAATGAAACATCTGCAGAAGCGTCACCATGAAGTTGGCTGTATGCATCGCGGATTGCTTTATCTAGACTAGGTTGGAATGGGGTATCGATAATCCACTGACGGATATCGGCGCCGACTTTGGCGAGTGTGTTTACATCATCAACATCAAGAGTATCTAAAATGTCGTGAATTTTTGCGTTGAGTCCTGATTGTTCTAAAAACTCGTTAAAAGCGTCTGAGGTAGTAGCAAAACCACCTGGGACTTGCACACCTGCGTTAGCTAAGTTTGAAATCATTTCACCAAGTGAGGCATTTTTACCACCAACTCGAGGAACATCTTGCATACCAAGCTCTTGATACCAGAGAACGTATTCTTGCACGGATCTTTCTCCAAAAAACAAATTGTAGTACTAACTGTGAGAGTTAAGAAAGAAAACCTTTTATAAAGGTCGCCCCCATTCTACACTGGCAAACGTCCTCACGTAAACCGTGATACACTTATTTTAAAATTAAATGTAATAAAAAAGAGGCTTTATGAGAACTGCGTTTTATATTTCAGATGGTACGGCAATCACATCTGAAGTGTTTGGTCATGCGACCTTGTCTTTATTTCCTGTCGAATTTAATCATAAAACAATTCCTTTTGTAGAAACCGAAGAAAAAGCGCATGAAATCAAAGCGCTTATTAACGCCACATCGTCTAAGCAAGGTGAGAAGCCTCTAGTGTTTTTTACTTTTGTGAATCATAAATTATCGGAAATTATTCGCTCTGCAGATGCTGTCTCGTATGACTTTTTAACAACCTATAGCGAAAAAATTGAAAGCGAATTAAACGTTGCCCCAGTACCTAAAGTACATAGAACCCATTCAATACACGAAAAAAGTTATGACTTTAGAATTGATGCAGTTAACTATGCTTTAATGAATGACGACGGCGGTAATATTAAAAACTTTGCTGAGGCTGATATTATTTTAGTTGGCGTTAGTCGAAGCGGTAAAACGCCAACAAGCCTCTATTTGGCCCTGCAATACGGTATTAAAGCGGCCAACTATCCGATCACAGAAGATGATTTAGAAAGCGAAGGGTTACCCAAGTGCTTAGTGCCTTATAAGCATAAACTGTTTGGTTTAACTATAGACCCTGAGAGACTGGCTGCGATCAGAGATAGACGAATGGCAAATTCAAAATATGCATCAATTAGACAGTGTCGTATTGAAGTGCGCGAAGTAGAAATGCTCTATAAGAAGCATAAAATTGCTCATTTAAATTCTACCCACCATTCGGTTGAAGAGATCTCAGCAAAAATCATTTCTGATACAGGTCTTGAGCGTCGTAAGTACTAACAAACTAACATGTGATTTAAGCATGTAATTACACACAGCACACAAAAAAGCCGCTAAATAATAGCGGCTTTTAACATATTAGGAAGGCGTATTACTTGCGAGCATCTTTTAAAAGGTCTGCAACTAAAAAGCCAAGCTCTAATACTTGATCGGCATTTAAGCGAGGGTCACATTGAGTTTTGTAACGCTGCGCTAAGTCATCATCTGATAGACCGTATGCACCACCGGTACATTCAGTAACATGTTGTCCGGTCATTTCTAAATGAACACCACCTGCGTATGAGCCTTCAGCTTTGTGAACAGCGAAGAACTGACTAATTTCGCGCATAATGTTATCAAAGCTGCGAGTTTTATAACCTGAGCTGGCTTTCTCTGTATTGCCATGCATTGGATCTGAGCTCCAAATTACCTTACGCCCTTCTTGCTGTACTTTGCGAACAAGCGCCGGTAGCTTCTCTGGTAATACATCTGCACCCATTCGTGTAATGAGCGTTAACCTGCCAGGAATGTTATCTGGGTTTAGTGCATCAATTAAACGGATAAGTTCGTCAGGATCCATACCTGGGCCAACTTTAACGCCTATTGGATTTTTAATGCCCTTAAAGAATTCAATATGAGCATGGTCTAACTGACGTGTACGCTCACCAATCCAAACAAAGTGCGCTGAACAATCGTACCAGTCGCCTGATAAATGGTCTCTACGGGTTAATGCTTCTTCGTAGCCTAGCAATAACGCTTCGTGTGATGTATATAAATCTGTTTCTTTTAAGCTTGGCGCTATAGTTGAATTAATACCACATACTTCCATGAACTCTAAAGCGTCTTGAATTTTATCTGCCAGCTGTTGGTATTTTGCTTTTTGTGGATTAGCAGCAACAAAGCCCATGTTCCAACGGTTAACCTGATGTAAGTCAGCAAGCCCACCTTGTGCAAAAGCACGTAGTAGGTTGAGTGTTGCCGCACTGTGATGATACGCGGTCATTAAACGCTGAGGGTCTGGAATACGTGCTTCTTCAGTAAACTCAAAGTTATTTACTATATCACCACGGTAAGATGGTAACGAAACACCGTCTATTGTTTCTAAGTCGGCTGAGCGTGGCTTAGCGTATTGACCTGCCATACGTGCAATTTTTACAACTGGGCATTTACCGCCATAGGTTAGTACTACAGCCATTTGTAAAATGGTCTTAAATGTATCGCGAATATTTGCAGCGTTAAAGTCACTAAATGATTCTGCGCAGTCACCACCTTGAAGTAAAAATGCGCGGCCTTCACACACATCTTCAAGTTGTTTAAACAAACTTCTAGTCTCTTCTGCAAACACTAAAGGCGGTGCGCTTTTAAGCTGGCCTTCAACAGATTTTAATATGTCTTGATCTGGGTACTGTGGCTGCTGCAGTATTGGCAGTTCTCTCCAACTATTTGGGTTCCACGATTGCATGTTCATTCCTCATTCCTATTACCTGATGTATTGAAATTAACGTATGCAGAGGGCTTTGTTCAAGGACTAAATCGACTATTTACCAATTATTTAGTTATTAGGTAAATTTAAATAGGATTATTATCTATGATTTAACTATTTTATTGATAATAAATATATAAATAAAGAACACTAATGCATTAAAAAACAATAGGATAAATAGTAAGAGTGGTATTTATTAAGCTTTGCTTGCAGCCACTTAGCTAAGCTGTATAAGATAATGTTAACACAAGGAACACATCATACTTAAATTAACTATATGTATTCTTAACTTTACAGTTAAAATTAAATATATCAGCCGTCAGCTATGTAGTTTCAAATATATATGCTAGCTGAGTAGTTCTGCTGGTTTATACCTACTCCTTCACACTGCATTTATATATAACTATTAGTAAGTTAGAAAATATTATTATTAAAATGATCATACCAACAGTAAAGAACACATCATACTTAATTTCATTTAATATTAATCTTAGCGATGCAGTAATATTTAAGAAATAACTACCAAAAGAAAAGGTTATTTGCGAAAATAGCTAAATAGTAAGATGTGTTCTTGGTGGTGTTATGGTTACGAAGGTACAAATTAGAAGTCAGTTTGATTTACTCAATGAGTTAACGCTTAGGCTAATTGAGGAGCTTAAAGAATATGGGTTTGCTAAAGCTGAATACTATCAACTGCCAGAAATAAGCAGTATAGATGAAAATATAATTCCCGAGTCGATTGCAGTATCTAAAATTACAGGGGAACTAGCACAAAAGGCTATTTTAAATTCTTTTTCTGATATGTATAAAAAGCCTGGTCTGAGTAGTCGCGTATTAAAGCGCCACCCTGGTTTATTAATATTACAAGATGCCAACAAACAAGCCATTATTGATCGGATTGCTCAAGTTAATAATGCAAAAGCGGCATTTAAAAATTGTATTTTGGCGATAGACAATAACGATGCTCGATTTGAAGCCGTACATAATGCTATGCCAAATTTAATTACGCTTGCCGCTTATCGTAAAATTCATAGCGAAAGCGAATCCCCTTTTTCAGTTCGTTTTACTTGGATGCATAAACACGCCACTAAAACACTCACAAAAAAGATGGCTCTTGAAATGCTCGAAAAGTCCGCTGGGTATAAAAACCCAAGAATGATTGATCAGCAAAAATGGCAATCATTGGTTGCTCAAGAACAAGTTCGTGTTGCCAGTCTAGGTGAAAAAGAAAAATTACGAATTAGGCGCCCTACCCGAGTTAGCCCACAAGTTAATGTTAGATACACGGCTCAAAATCGTTATCATGTTAGTGCGGCCTTACCTTTTATTCTTATAAACCCACAACCCGATGTTAAGTATGGCCAACTGCCGAGTTACGAAAAACCGTTATCACATCCACGAAAACGTGAGTATGACTTTCTGGTAGACCGTTTATATTTAGAACAAGTAACAAAGTAATTATGTTAAAAAGGCCACTTAATGTGGCCTTTAATATAACTACTGGTAAAAATTAATATAATTATTTTTCTACAATTTCTTCCAGCTTATCTTCATCAATTAATACTGCATTTTCAACAATGCGTTTACCACCTTGTATCTCTATCCGCTTGTTATGTTTATTTAATGCCAGTATCTCATCACAAAACTGATCAGATGGGTGCATTTCATAAGTGTAATCTACAATATTACCTGTTTTATCATCTTTTACATTAGTAATGCTGTACTCAGATATTGCTCCTTTTTCTATTAAATCTTTCATCGTGGTAGTCATATCACGGCGCAGTGCTTTTAATTTATTTTCGGTAATATCATCAGTTGAATAGATAGAGCCATATTTTTCCATAATAGACAGCAATCTAAAATGATATGTTTTTCCTGGGGCAGCATAGCGCCATAAATGATATAAACGTAGCATCATCCAACGCGATAATCCGCGCTTTAACTCTTGAGCACTATTAAAATAATAACCTTTATATTCAAGGTTATCGATCATGTTATGAACAAACGCATTTAAACACGCTACACATTTAACATTTCCGCCTTGGCCTTTTTTACCACTAAAGTGTAAAGACGATAAAAAGTTCATGTTCGACTCGTAGAACGAATCATCAATATCAGAGTTTTTAGTGTCAGTAGCAGAATATTTAAAAGAAAGTTTTGAACCTTGTAATGCTTCGAGCGATTCTTTAATTTGTGGGTAAGGCATAGATTGACCTACCGCTTTAAGTTCTTGTGCTAATTCGTTCATAGAAAACACAACGGCATATTGAATACCGGACTTAAAATTAATTTTTACTATTTTACCTTTTGAAGCAAGGCGAATAAGTGCACGCTCAACTTTTTCTTCTCTATCTGATGGCCAAACTAAGTATTCTACGTCTTCACCATCTTTACGAGTACTTACCACAGCCGGTGTTATTTTAATTTCACCATCGTATAAAATACCGTCTACTTTTTCAGATATCTTACGTGTAATAATGGTTTTTTTAGGGGCTTCTTCAAGTGGCAGCTTTTTATGTCCTGAGCGAACAAAGCGTCCCCACAGATCATAATGGTTAAATGTGTTAGAGTAAGCGCGTAACCCATGGGCTGCATTTTCTATCGAAATTCGCACATCTTTATTATCTGTAAATAGTGCTAAGCTTTCGTTATCAATTGCACTTTCCACCCCGTGAATTTGGCCCCTAAGTGTATCGGGCAAGTTATCTACCGAGATGTTGACCTTTCGGCTCATGGTTTTTATTTCCGTTTTTATTGTGACAGCTAATAACAACACATAAAGCCACAAAAGTTAAATGTTTAAGTTAGTATAAAAGCGATCTGACTTCAAATAAAATGCACAGATCAATATTTTACTAAGAAAAAGTAAAAAAATGAGATTTCAGATCAGGTTTTTACTAACTAGGCTTTAATAAACCGAATTTTTACTAACTGAAGAATAAATTTGTCCATTGCAAAGTGTTTTTTTTTAAATTTAGCACGACAAATGACAGCAAAAATGAGAGGCCTGTGGATAAGCTTAGTTCCAGTTAGCATAGATCTGATCTGTACTTACTACAGATCAGATCTATACTAATTAAACCGCTTATTATTCCTGATGGTGGGTGCATAACTTTATAATTTACTTAGTAAAAACATGATCTACAGCATCTATTTTGTGAGTAACTCAGTGCTTAACCTGTGCGTAACTAAGCTGCTAAATATTTGCTTAGTAAAAAGGTGATCTGCCAGTAGATAAGGATCTGATCTTAACCACGTACAATGCTGATCCAGTTTTTTTAACATTGTTTATATAAATCATAATGTTATATGTATATTTTAAGGCCTTAGCCTTTAATACCTTATATATTTAACCATACTTAAACTTCTTTATTTATACTAAGCAATATTAAAGGCGTAAAATTATTTTATATGTCATGTATTTAAAATGCATGTCGCCTTAAATAGTTGTTTACAGCTAATTGAATGGACATTATACTAAACGCCTAACTTTGAGGAATAAAGTATGTCTATCAATAATAATGCGCTAGATACCTACCGACTTTTGAAAGCAACCGCAGAAGTTGCTGAAAAATCACTAGAAGGACGTATTCAACATTACCGCGCCCATCTTAAATCTGAAGAAAAAGAATTAAGAACCTACACCCAAAAAGCCGCTGCTGATTTACTTGGTTGTAATAATCGTACCTTAAAAAGACGCCATGACAATGGTGATTTTGACGATTTAAACATAAAACGCGGTGCAAACGGTCATTACGCTTATACGTTGGTTAATATTTTTGCCATGGCCGATATAATGGATATAAAACCCGATCATCGTGCACCGACAGACAAACTCCAAGTTATTGTTATTAATTCACTAAAAGGTGGTTGTGGTAAAACAACGAGCATGGTTAATATTGCTGCAGCACTTGCAACTACTAACATCAAGCGTTACCGAATTGGTATTATCGATTTAGATCCGCAGGGGTCATCATCTAGCTTTTTCCCATCTTCTGAGCCCGATCCAATTACTGTTGGTGATTTAATGCGTGACTGCATTGATCTTGAAGAAGGTGAAACCTGGCCTGAATTTGTTTCAAACTCTTTTTTACCAACTCATATTCCTAATATTCGTGTTTTACCCTCAGGTATGGATGATTTTTATTTTGAACACGAAACTGCAACGTTGCTTAAAGACACCTCAAACTATGAGCAAACTCGCCATTACCATAAGCTGTTAGAGCGTGTTATCGAGCCAGTAAAAGATGAATTTGATATTTTACTAATTGATACAGCTCCTACTCTTAACTTTATGTTTTATAATGCATTAATGGCTTCTACAGCGATGCTTATACCGGTTCATCCTGAAGCGGTAGACTTTGATGCTAATAATAAATATTTAAAACGTTTAGGTGAGATTTATCATACCGTTGCAGCTCTTGGTCACGATGGTTGGGACTTTATGCAATTTTTGGTTACCAATTATGTAAAAGGTAATCACTCACAACGTGACATAGTTAAAGACGTAAGAAGCGCCTTTGGTCGCCAAGTCATGAGCTACCCTATTAATCACAGCTCAGCAATTACTGCGAGTTCATCCTCGTTTAATACTATTTTTGATCAAAAAGCGTCTGACAGTTTAGCGAGTAGAGAATCGTTAATGCGCGCACAAGAAAATATCAAAGATGTTGTTGACGAACTCGAAATGCTAATTCGTTCAAATTGGCAATCTACACAATCAAAATTAAATACGCCTAAGTAAGGATGTTGACTAAAAATGGCTAAAAAACGTAAAAATGACACCCGCTTAGATCCCTTTGCAACCGCTGTTGGCAGTAGCAGTTTAGACGCTCTTTTAGAGCAAGCTAATGCAGGCGATGTTATTCGTATGCCTGCGCCAAGCGATCCTAATCGCGAAATCACCTTGGTTTGTAAAGTGATTGCTCATAACGAGATTGAAAAATCGACTCAGGTTTATGGTAAAAATCGCCGTGTACAAGCGCTTTTAAACGAAAAGTCGGTATCCGATATACTTCCTGCAATTAAAGAAGATGGACGTAATCAGCACCCCGCCCTGCTTTGGGATCAAGGGGATATGAGTCTTGTTCTTGCAGGCTCAAGACGTCGCAAAGCCTGTATTTTGGCTGGTGCAGATTATCTTGTTTTGAGTTCAAGTGATTTTAATGAGCAAGATGCCAAAGTGTTAGCAGTTTCTTCGGATCAATACATTGCTCCAAGTCTTTGGGAGTTAGGTCAAGCGTATCAGCAAACTCGAAACGAACTCATTCAACAAGGCAAAAAAGGATCGTACCGCGAGATTGCCGTTATTGAAGGGGTATCGCATACCGCCATTGCGGATGCTATTAAAGCGTATGAGCAAATATCTGCCGATGTTATAGCTCTTTACCCAACAGCTAATCATGTTGGTAGAGAAGTCGCTAAAAAGCTGATTAACGCAAAGGAGCGAGACGAGGTTGCATTTAACGAGTTAGTTGTAGCACTTGCAAGCAATGATGAAGTTAATGCCTTAGAAGCCGACGACAAGCGCGCTATGCTTATCACTAAACTATTAACCG
Organism: Pseudoalteromonas sp. US3C1013; assembly: GCF_048401115.1. GTDB lineage: Bacteria > Pseudomonadota > Gammaproteobacteria > Enterobacterales > Alteromonadaceae > Pseudoalteromonas > Pseudoalteromonas undina. The sequence continues at coordinate 13,901 of NZ_CP183076.1, forward strand.
CAGAGCCTAAAACAGCATTAAAGCGTGAGGCTGTGCTTGAAAACGATTTTATTAGTGTGCAACGTAACCTTAAAAGTGGTGACGTTTCAATAAAAATTAATAATAAAGTGATGACAGACAAGCGCTTAGAACAACTGACTAAACTATTAAGTGCTTTTAATTAGTTAGTAATATCGTGATCTGTAAATGGGCTAGGTTAGTTAAATAGTGATCTAGCCCTATTAATTAGTTAGTAAAAATCTGATCTTCCGTGGTGATAAAAAGCAAAAAAGGCCCGATAAACTACTAAGGATCGTATTTTTACTAACTAAACTTGCTCTATTTGATTAAATTGCTACCTTGTTAGTAAAAACCTGATCTACTCCTAGCAAAACCTCCCTGTTAAGTTAATTTATTGTTTTTATTTTGTAATTTAAACGCCTTTTTTTAGTGAGCAAAATTAAACAATCCTTATAAACCAATTTTTTACTAACCAATCAGATCCAACCAGTTTATTTTAAAAATAATATTGCTTTAGCTCAGCGTTGATAAGGCATATACTGGAAAAATTGTTTTTAAATTTTAATACTTTGAGTGACATGTCTGCTAACTTATCAAAAAATGATTTAATGGCTATTTTTGAAGAAATTAAAAATGAGCAGGCTACCCAGTTTCCTCTTTCTGAGCGATTCATAAAAAAATTGTTTAAACCCGCGGTGTTAGCAAAAGGTAAGTCGTATTATAAAAACGGCCAAATAAGTTGGTTAGAACATAATGCTGATTTTTCTGTGGTTGATTCTACTGTGCAAGGCGATAAGGGCATTGCGTTTAACCAACGAATTGAGATCAATAAATTACCAACTGGCTATTCAGTCGACACTCACTGTACTTGTAATGTTAAAACTAAATGCCGCCATTTGGCTGCAATTTTGTTAAAACTTAAAATTGAACACTCAGGTGAATACGGCGAAGACTATTTTATTAATGACTGGTTTAGCGAACTTAGCTCGCTTAAAAACACCGATCAAGCTCATCCATCACAAGTGTTACTGTTTGTATTAGATATTGAAAACGATAAAGTATTTTTAACGCCTAAAATTGCCAACTACGATAAAAATAATAATTATGCATTAGGTCGCAATTTAACTGAGCAACAGCTTAATAGTTTTGTAACCCCTAGCGACCTGCTAGAAAGTGATTTTAGATTATATAGCTGGATCCGCTCGCAAAATGCGGTCGGTAATATTGAACTCAAAGGTCAATGGGGCTTTAACGCGCTGCAGCAATTACTAGCTACAGAACGATTATTTTTACAGCGTTCGCGAGTACCTATAAAAGCGCAACCTGGCTTACCCCTAAATTTTGTTTGGGAAAAACAAAAAGAAGTCACCCAGTTAAAAATTCACCTAGATCAAATTCCTAATTGGGCATTAATTAAAACTACACCGCCCATCTACTTAGACTTAGATAAATATAAGCTAGGCCGCATTCGCACGCCGCTCAGTGCGGACGAAATTGCTCATTTACAAACAATACCAGCACTTCACGATACAAACTTTGATCGCATTTATAAGCAGCTTGCTGATAATTTTGGTGCCGGTGTTATTCCCCATCCTACTAATGCACCAAGCATGCCTGTTAAGTCGTTGAGTAATGCCGTACTTAAAGTCAGCATGTCGGGCTCAGTAATGGCTATTTCGTTATCGTTTAAGTATAAAAATAAAAACTACTTAGCAGGTACAGCGCCTGAAAAACTAATAAACAGTGCATTTGAAAACACCGTTACCAACGAGCTGGTCAACTTAGGCTTTGATTTTTGTAAAGGGGGTTTACACAGCGAGTTTATTTTTAGTCAGGAATCAGCTATTCACTTACACTGGTTAGCGCATGAGGTGTTACCAAGCTTTAAGCAACGTGGTTGGCAAGTATCAATGAGCAAAATAAATATTGCCGATACTAAAAACCAAATTTCCTTGCATGTAAACAGAGCTGCTGGGCATCAAATGCATTGCAAAGTTGTGCTTAACGATACCAAAGTGGCCACTTTATTTAATGTAAATAATAAACTGTTTGAATCGTTAAATCGTCAAAGCGAATTGTTTTATTACTATCCTGTTGGCCGTCAATTTGGAGTTATAGATAAGGCTGCGTTTAATTTATTAATTGAGTTTAAATTGCGATTTGAGTTTATTAAAACGCGCGACGAATTTAATATTCCACTTTCATACTTACCTGAATTAGTTAAGCACATAGCCATAAATGTTGAGCTACATGATCCGTCATTAGAGCGCTACCTTGATGAGCTAAGCAATGACGCGCTGTTATCGCCCAATATCGCCATTCATGGCTTACACGATTCTGTGGTGCTTAGAGAATACCAGCAAGAAGGCGTAGCTTGGCTTAACTTTTTAAAGCGTAATCAGCTAGGTGGTATTTTAGCGGACGATATGGGCTTGGGTAAAACTTTGCAGGTGATTGCTTATTTAGCCAGTTCTTATAATACTCCGCAGGCTGGCCCTACGCTTATTGTTTGCCCAACAAGCTTAGTGAGTAATTGGCAAAACGAAATTAACAAGTTTGCTAAAAACTTAAAAGTCACCACTATTTTTGGTGCACACCGTAATGATGCGTTGAAACACTTGGCACAAGCACAGTGTATATTAACCACCTATCCGTTATTAAAACGTGACATTGCTTATTATTCGCCACTGTATTTTGAAAACATTATTCTTGATGAAGCGCAGTATATTAAAAATGATACGGCACAGGTATCGCGGTTAGTTAAACGTTTGAATGCCGATTTTAAGCTTTGCTTAAGCGGTACCCCAATTGAGAACAATTTATTTGAATTAAAGTCGTTACTCGATTTTGCTATGCCTTCGCTATTAGGTTCCCAGGCGCACTTTAAGCAGCACTTTCAAGGTCCTATTGAGCGCGAAAGTAACATTGAGCGTGCAGAGCAGTTAAAAGCGTTAATTATGCCGTTTATTTTGCGCCGGACTAAAGCCCAAGTGGCTCAAGAACTGCCGCAAAAAACGGAGCTTGTTAAAGAGTTTGAGTTTGAGCCTAAACAAAAAGACATGTACCAAGGCATAACACATGCGCTTGAAGAAAAACTCATTGATTTATTTGCCGAGCAAGGCGTGCAAAAAAGTAAACTCGCCTTTCTAGAGGCACTATTAAAACTTCGCCAAATTTGTTGTCATCCTAAACTTATTGAGCCAGAAACCGACGCTGCTAGTGCTAAGTTAGAATGGTTATCAAGCCATTTACCTTTAATGCTCAGCCTTGGCCGTAAGGTGATTATATTCAGCCAGTTTACCTCTGCTCTTGATTTAATTGCCGAGCGTTTGAATACACTTAACATTAAATTTAGCATGTTAACTGGGCAAACGCGCCATCGCGATAAAGTGATAGACGAATTCACCAGTGGCACTACTTCGGTATTTTTAATTAGCTTAAAAGCAGGTGGCACAGGGCTTAATTTAACCCAAGCCGATACCGTTATTCATTTTGATCCTTGGTGGAATCCAGCTGTTGAAAAGCAAGCGACCGATCGTGCTTATCGTATTGGCCAAACTAATCCGGTATTTGTGTATAAATTGATTATGGCTAACTCTATTGAACAAAAGGTGTTTCAAATGCAGCAAGATAAACAAGCGCTTGTAGATGCATTATTTACTGAAAAATCAATGAGTTTTACCCAGTTTGATGAACAACAAATGTTGTCTTTAATTAAAAGTTAAAAATTAACAATAATTTTTTGAACTTATTTGAATTGTGGGCGTCTATTAATACAGCTTGGTTAAATTGCAGTTTCTCCAAGTTTTCATGTTGATATCCCATATAGTAGTTACTAGACATAGTAATGATTAAGCCAGCCAGTTCAGCGCTGGCTTTTTTTTTGCCTGAATATTTTAAACTATTTTATTTAAAATATTTTTGAACTAATCAATAATAACTGGGTCTATTAATATGCTTGTAGTTGATATGTTGTTATACAAGTTTCATGTTGATTTCCCTGTTTGATTACTAATTTAGTAGTATTGAGCCAGCTTTATTAGCTGGCTTTTTTTATGCTCTAAATTCAAATTTTTTAAAAATTATTTTGAACTAATTTAATCAGGACGCGTCTACTATTATGCTTGTAGTGATGTGTTGTTATACAAGTTTCATGTTGATTTCCCTGTTTGATTACTGATTAAGTAATATTGAGCCAGCTTTAATAGCTGGCTTTTTTTATGCGCTTAATTTAGTGCGTTACCCCTACTGCTAAAGAGCGTTATTCGTTATGATGGCATGTCACTAAATTTTAAAAGTTTATTTTATGTTTACTTCGTTTTTATCCCATTTAGATTGGTTAAGTGTAAGTGCTGGCGCTATAACAGGCATGGCTATTTGTGGTGTTGTATCAATGCAATTAAGCAAAAAAATAAAGCGCCAAGTAAATGAGCAACAACAACAGTTAATGTTATTACAAAGCCAGCATGAGCAAACACAAAGCCAATATGCCGCGTTGGTTGAAGAGCACGATTTATTAGGACTTACACATCAAGAGCAGCGGGATCAGTCTCAGCATTTTAAAACCCGTTTAACTGAGCAAGAAAAGCAAAGCCAACTTTATAATCAATATTGGCGTAAAGCCGAAGCCGAGCTAACCGCCCTGCGCGAGCAATACAATCTGCGCGATGTAGAGCTTAATAATATACGCACTACCCTTGAGCAAAAGCAGCAACATTTTAGTGAACAACTCGCCCATATAGAGCAAAGTAAAGAAACGCTTAAAAAAGAATTTGAAAATTTAGCTAACCAAATATTAGAAGAAAAGTCGCAAAAATTTAAAACCCTCAATCAAGAAAGCATAGAGCAGTTACTTAAGCCGGTTCAAGGTGAGCTAAAAGGCTTTAGAGATAAAATGGAGTCTATTCACGTTGAAGACTTACAACAACGTGCTGCGCTTAAAACCGAGCTATTGCATTTACAAGCTAAAAGCCAAGCCATCACCGAGCAGGCCGATAAGCTCAGTAATGCGCTGCAAGGGCAAAAGAAAACCCAAGGTAATTGGGGCGAACTCATGCTCGAAAACGTGCTTGATAGCGCAGGCCTGCGCGCTGGCACCGATTACAAGCGAGAAGTGTCGTTTAATACCGAAGACGGCCGTTTGCGCCCTGATGTAGTGGTGTATTTACCCCAAGGTCGCCACTTAGTGATTGATGCAAAAACATCGTTAAATGCCTACACCCGTTATGTAAATGCCGAAACAGAGCTTGAGTCTCAACAAGCGATTAAAGAGCATGTAAATGCCGTAACTGCCCGTATAAATGAGCTGGCCAGTAAATCGTATGACCGCCTACCAGGGATAAACTCGCCTGAGGTTGTTATTATGTTTGTACCCATAGAATCCGCCTTTGTAGAAGCACTTAAATACCAAAGCGATATTTACCAGCAAGCAATAGAAAAAAACATTTTGGTTGCTACCCCTACTACCCTGCTAACCAGTTTAAATATTGTTAAGCAGTTATGGCGCTTTGAAGAGCAAACTAAATATTCAAAAGAGCTGGCTAGTCGTGCTGAGCGTTTTTACAGTAAGCTCAACGGCTTTTTAACCAGTATGGAAGGCGTGGGTAAACAGCTTGATAAAGCCAAAGAAACTTACGATAAAGCATTTTCTCAGTTATACCGTGGTAAAGGTAACTTAATTAAACAAGCCTCAGAATTTAAAGAGCTGGGTGTATCGGTGCAAAAAGAATTACCTCAAGAAAGCGTTGAACGCGCTCACTTAGAGCTTGATGAATAAACACCACATATAATATTTGCGCACTGAAGTTGTGCGTTTATGTGGCTAGTTATTTACTGACGGCGCAGGCACTATAATAATACCTGTCCTTTAGGATTAACCACATGCAACGCCCAACCGTTTTTTTCATTTCTCATGGTGGCGGCCCAATGCCATTACTAGGTGATGCCAACCATGCAGAAATGCGATCCTGCTTAGAACAGGTTGCCGCTAAAACCCCAAAGCCCTCTGCTATTTTAATGGTCAGCGCACATTGGGAAGCTCAACCAATTAGTATAACCGCGCACTCTTCACCGCCACTTATTTACGATTACTACGGTTTTCCTGAGCAGGCGTATCAATTAACTTACCCTTGTGTTGGCGAGCCGCAACTTGCCAATTTAGTACAGCAAGCGCTCACAACACGTAATATTGACTCAAAACTCGATCCACAGCGTGGCTACGATCACGGTATGTTTGTGCCGTTAAAAATTATGTACCCAGAGGCCGATATTCCCTGTGTGCAAATATCCTTGCATCCAAGTCTTGATCCGCTGTTGCATGTTGAAATTGGTAAAGCGTTGCAAAGTATTGATTACGATAACTTATTAATTATAGGCTCAGGCTTTACCTTCCATAATATGCGCGCTTTTGGTGTTACCCAATCAAGCGATGTTAATCAGCAAAATCAGGCATTTGAAAATTGGCTGGTAAGCACAATCGCAGATCAAACATTAACCGAGCATCAGCGTGAACAGCAATTATTAGCATGGCAGCAAGCCCCAGCTGCACGCTTTAATCACCCCAGAGAAGAGCACTTGTTACCACTACATGTATGCTATGGCGCTGCTATGTGTTCAAGCACTGAGGTATTTGAATTAAATATTGCTAATAAGCGAGCCAGTATGTATTTGTGGCAATAATAAAAAACACGCCAGACTTTACTAGGCGTGTTTTTTGGTTCTACTGCATTTATTGCAGCGGTTAAGCGGCAATTACCATTTCATTTCACCTTTATGAACTTTAGCGCCAATGCTAAGAGCCATAGGTAACACAGCCTCTGGGTATGTATTTGTCATTTTATCTATCAGCAGTTTACTGCTATTACTACTTTGCTTAGCGTGTGCAAAATCCTTTAAATACTGGATTGAAAAATCAATATTTGCAGCATCTAATTGAGTGCCTGCTTTCATATGCCCAGGGATCACCACGTCAGGGTTGAGTGCTTTCATTTCATTAAGTTGCTTTGCCCATGCATTTTGCTCTGCTTGAGTTTGTGCATCGGCCATCCATAAATGAACATTAGCGTATACAGCCACATTTCCTAAAATAGCTTTGTTATCAGGTATCCATAAATAAGGACGATGATTCTGCTCACCCTCTGTGCCACGAATTTCTATGCTGTGGCCTTCTATTTTTAAGTTATTACCATTAAATACCTTAGGAACAACGGGATTTTTTGGGGCGTTTTCACCCATTTTTGGCGTCCAAAAAGCAAGTTTACCTTTAAGCTTTGCTGCTATTTTTTGGTGCACTGCCGGTGTGGTTATAATCTCTGCGTCAGGAAAAAACTGCTGTAACACTTCAGCGCCAAAGTAGTAATCAGGATCGGCTTGGCTAATAAAAATAGTCTTTAGTTGTTTACCAGAGTCAATTACTTTGGCGGCAATGCGCAGTGCATCTGCTTTGGTAAATCCGGTATCAATTAAAATTGCATCGGTACGGCCATAAACCAGCGTGGCATTAACATGAAAGCTATTGCTGTCAGCGTTATACACATCAAGGGTTAGTGGGGTTTCGTCTGCAATAGCGATATTGCTGGCTAATAGTGTGCTTAGTAAAAGAGTGCGTAGGTTCATGGTATTCTCATCATTGGTTGCTAATGCGAGCATAATAAAGGTTTGATATGTTCAGAAAAACAACCAATAATTAGCATCATTGTTTCATAAATCGTGCAAATACTATGGATAAACTCACCGCAGCGCAGGTTTTTGTGGATGTTGCCTACTCAGGCAGTTTTACAGCAAGCGCAGAACGCCTTGAAATGTCACGCCCTATGGTTACTCGTCATATTGAGTCGGCAGAGGCTTGGTTAAATACGCGCTTATTGCATCGCACTACCCGTAAAGTAACGCTTACCACCGCCGGCGAGGCCTGTTTACCCGAAATAGAGCAATGGTTAGCACAGGCTAACCGTTTAGTTGAACAAACAAAAAGCCAGCAACAGTTGTCAGGTAAAATACGAGTAGCGACCAGTATGTCGTTAGGTTTTGCACAATTAGCCCCTATATTTACACGTTTTATGAAACGTCACCCTAACGTGCAAATAGACATAGATCTTGAAGACTCAACCACAGATCTAATAGAGCAACGTGTTGATTTGGCAATACGTATTGCAGCCAATCCTGATCCATCGTTAATAGGTAAACCTATTGCCGAGTGTGAATCTATATTAGTGGCCTCAGCCGACTACCTTGCTGATTATCCGCCAATAACGACACCACAACAGTTAAGCGCTCATCAGTGTTTAGGCTATAAAAACTTCGACCGATATATTTGGCATTTACACAACGGGGATGAGTTTCAATCTGTTGATGTTAAATGCAATTTAAGTGCAAACGAGGCCACCACATTACTTCATGCAGCCATAGCCGGTGGTGGTATTTCAGTACAGCCTACGTATTTGGCAAATCAATATATACTTGATGGTCGCTTGCAGCGTGTATTAGCGCCATGGACATTAAACCCAATGAAAATATATGTGCTTTACCCTTCTCGTCAGCATTTATCGGCAACAGTAAGAGCACTAATCGACACGCTCAGTGATGAATTTAAAAATCCAGCATGGTAATTAATTATAAAAGTTTGGGTTTAAACCATAGCTTTGTGCGTTAAGCATGCTGATATTCTGTAGGTTATTTTGTTACAGTAAATGTAATAAGCGCCTTAATCCATAAAGGTCAGCAGACCCAAGGAACAATAATAATGAATCTGATCAAAACATCGGGCTTGGCACTGGCCATTGTTGCGGGCTTAGGCTTGCAAGCATGTTCAAGTACCAGCATAACAACCAACAATAATGCAGCGATTAGTACCGTGAATAATCCATTAAGCCTAGCGCAAATTTATAAAGATAAAGAGTTTAAAACCCAGCGAAGCACTTACTTTAAGTGGCTAGACGATGGTACCGGCTACACTGTGCTTGAAGAGCGCGAAAGCGAAAAAGAAAAAGCAGATGATAACAACTCCGATGACGACAAAGAGCACGGCGTAAAAGGCAACGACATTGTATTTTACAATGCTGACGGCACAGGCCGTAAAGTACTTGTTGAGTTTGAAAAGCTGTTGCCAGAGGGCGCAGACGAGCCATTTGCAATCGAAAGCTATCAGTGGTCAAAAGACGGTAAATGGCTGATGGTATTTACCAACAGCGAGCAAGTTTGGCGTTCGCGCAGCAGAGGCGACTTTTGGTTACTTAACCTTGAGACAAACCAATTACAGCAATTAGGTGGTAAAGACGTTGAGCCAACTAAGTTAATGTTTGCTAAGTTCTCGCCAGATAGCTCAAAAGTGGCTTACGTACGCGACAACAATATTTATATGCAAGCGGTTGGTAGTAACGATGTAACCGCGCTCACAACCGATGGCAGTGCCACCATTGTTAACGGTAATTTTGATTGGGTATACGAAGAAGAGTTTACTATTGCCGATGGTTTTCGTTGGAGCCCCGACAACAAATCAATTGCCTATTGGCAGCTTGATACCAGTGACGTTAAATTTTTCACTATGCTCAACAACACTGACGAACTGTACCCTACCCTTAAAGAGTTCCCTTATCCTAAAGCGGGTGAAACCAACTCTGCCGTGCGTGTTGGTGTGGTAAGTCTTGCTGATAAACAAACCCGTTGGGCTGAGCTTGAAGGCGATAACCGCGACCGTTATATTCCGCGTATTAGCTGGGCAGGCACTGGTAATGAGTTAATGATCCAAGACTTAAACCGCCCACAAAGCCATAACAAAGTGTGGTTGTTTGATTGGCAAAAGCAGCAACTGACTAAAATTTTAGAAGACAAAGACGATGCGTTTATCGAATGGTTTTATAAAGCAAGCTGGTCAAAAGACGGTGAGTTTTTTATTTGGCATAGCGAACGCGACGGTTGGCGTCATCTTTACCGTGTATCGCGCGATGGCAAAACTATTATCGACCTAACCCCAGGCGATTTCGACATTATTGATATGCTTTCCATCAATGAAGACAAAAACGTAATGTATTTTATTGCCTCGCCAAACGATCCTGGTCAGCGTTATTTATACAGCACACCGCTTGATGGCAGCAGCAAACCGGTGCGAGTAACACCTGCTGAGTTTGAAGGTTCAAACAGCTACTACATGTCAAAAGATGCCTCATGGGCAATGCACACTTACTCAAAGTTTGGTAAGCCACCGACTAAAGAGATTATTAAAGTGGCAGATCATAGTAATGTAAAAACCTTAGTTGAAAATACAAAGCTCAGACAAAAGCTTGCTGAGCAGAGCTTACCAAAGCATGAATTTTTTAAAGTAAACGCGCAAGATGGTACCGAGCTTGACGGCTACATTATGTTCCCTGAGAACATGGATAAAAGTAAAAAATACCCGATTGTTTTTTACGTATACGGCGAACCATGGGGCTCTACCGTGCAAGACCGCTGGGAAGGCAACAGTTACCTGTATAAATCACTGTTAACGCAAAAAGGCTTTATTGTGGCATCGGTTGATAATCGTGGTACACGTGCACCAAAAGGCCGCGATTGGCGCAAATCGATTTATAAAAAAATTGGCTCAATTACCGTGCAAGACCAAGTAGACGCCCTAGATGCTATGGCTAAACGTTGGGATGTAATAGACACAGACCGTGTTGGTGTGTGGGGGCATTCAGGGGGCGGTAGTTCAACCCTTAACTTACTGTTCCGCCACGGTGATAAATTTAAAGTTGGCATTGCCTCAGCACCGGTGCCAGATATACGTTTATACGACACCATTTATCAAGAACGTTATGCGGGTAACCCAAACACCGATCCTGAGAGTTACGATAACACCTCGCCTATTACCTTTGCTAAAAACCTAACTGGAAAGCTATTGCTTATTCACGGCACAGGCGATGATAACGTGCATTATCAAGGCTCAGAGCGCTTAATTGACGAGCTTGTAAAGCACAACAAGCAGTTTGAATTTTTCTCATACCCTAACCGCTCACATAGCCTACGTGAAGGCAAAGGCACCACGTTGCATTACCATACTATGATGGCTGACTTTTTTGAAAAGCACTTACTAAATAAGTAACCGCTTTAAAAAAGGAAAATACTAAAGCCGCACACTAATTATTAGTGTGCGGCTTTTTTAATCAAAATGTAACGGGGGTTTACACAACGAGGTGAAAGGTTTTTGATTAGTTGTATATTGGTTGAGGTGAGTACAGTAAAACCTATCACAAAATAATGATAGTTAAGTCAAGATTTTACCCTATTTAATTTCATTAACTTGTGGGGTTTTTTATCATTTATATTTTTACTATGCTATTTTGGTTTAGAGAAAAGAAATCTCTTGATCTAATAAGCTATTTCACAAAAATTCAAGCTCTACTGCTAGCGTTGCAATTTAATTACAAGGATTAGTACATGACTACAAGACGAGACTTTAGTGTCTTTCTAGATAATCTAAAGATTAAGAAGAAAGACACTATTTCGAGTCGTTATGGAAGCATAACGAAGAATCTCAATGAGAAATTTCGAAATTTGGAAAATGATAAAAAAAGTTATAGCCTTCAAGCTGGTTCATATGGCCGCTACTCAGGTATTCAAGGTATTTCTGATCTTGATATGCTGTACATACTACCTCCTAGCTCTTGGCCTATTTACAGAAAAGACCCCGCTAAAGCTCTGGATCACGCTAAAGATGCTATCTGCAAAACTTATAAAACAAGTAAGGTGAGAAAAGATCGTAATGTAGTTGTTGTAGAGATGCAGGACTTTACTTTTGAAGTTGTCCCCGTATTTGAATGGAACGGAATATTTAAATATCCCGATACATATACCGGTGGTTCATGGCGTAAATGTGATACCCGCGCTGAGCTAAAAACGTTCAAAGATCTGAATAAAGAGCGAAAAGATAACCTTCGTAAACTTGCTAAAATGATTCGCGCATGGAAGTTTAGAAATAATATCCAGATGAGTGGGTTTCTAATAGATACTCTATGCTACAATTTTTTTAATGGAAATAACCTATACGATAACACTAGTTTTGGTGGTTTTGATAAAATGCTGGCTGGCTTTTTTGCGTTTCTTAGCAAAGAACCAGTGAAAGATTTCTATTACGCGTTTGGGAGTAACTCCCGAGTTTATGTTAAAAAAGCATTTCAGAATGATGCGGGTACTGCTTTAGATAATGTGAATCAAGCGATTCAAGCAAGAGCTAATGGTCATGAAGAAAAATGCAATCAGCTATATAAGTCTGTTTTTGGCACTAAGTTCCCTAACCGTGAGGCTAAACAAGTATCTGCAATTAATGAGCAGTTTATAGAGGAACTGTTCGATATGGATATAACCAACCAAATTGTCATTGATTGTGAAGTGAAAAGTGACCTAATAACCAAAATGCTATCAAAACTTGGAGGAGCACGAATTCAACCTGAACGGAAACTACACTTCTTTATTAAACAAACAGATATTGTTGAAGATTATGAGGTTAAATGGAAGGTACGGAATTACGGACTAATAGCTGACAGAGATAAAAATCACCGCGGAAATATTATGAATGATAATGGCAGTAAAACTCTTGTAGAAACATCATCTTTCTACGGGGATCATACTGTTGAATGCTACGCCATTAGCAATAACACTGTAATAGCACGTCATCAAATCACAGTCCCTATCGAATAGGAGTTAAACCATGGCAGAACAAGCAATTAAAAAGCAAATTGCAGGTGAGTATTATAATGTCATATATGGTGCCAAACTTCATTTAGCATCGTTTGACATTTGTGAAAAATTACCAACATTGATTAGCGTAACTTCATTATCTTTTGGTGTTCTTGGCTTAGCGTTTAATGATTTCAATACTAATGCTTTGGCTGCACTGCTGCTTATTATAGGTATCGTTGGTATAATTCTAAAACCTCGAGAGCTTCAAAAAGAGCAATACAAATCAATAGGTGATAGCCTTACCCACATAAGCAAAAAGTTAGAGAATACTTATTATAAAGCCGAAATGCAAAATGAAGCTATGGTTGCACAAGCTAGGTCCGAACTTATTCAATTACAGGAAGAGCATAAAGCGGTCAAAATGATGCCTCCGGTATTTTTATCTTCATGGTATGCCCACTATAAGGTTTTTTCTGAACATAATAGTGATTGGATGAGTGCTGAACTTAGTCTAGGGTGGACTGATAAAGTACCTCTGAGCTTGCGCTTATTTGTCATTATCATATTAGTTGCAGCTCTTTTATGGGCAACACCTTTATGCATAACAAGTAAAGCTTGGTCATGGTTTTCTGACTTTTGTATGGATGATAGACAAAAGCAAGAGGTTATGTATGAAACGACAATAATTCCATCTGAAAATTTGAAAACAGAATTAAAGAGAGATGCTGAAGTGAAAGCCAGGGAGGGCACTCATTAGAAAGTTCAGATCAAGCAGGTGGCTGTGTTTTCTTGATCTCTTTATACGAGGGCGTTTAATAAACCATTTGTTGTTACTTTTTTAACCCACTATAAATATGACTATACATCCAATAATGATATCGACTGTTGTGAATATTCAAATTGTTACTCCAAACATCATAATTATTGTTTGATTATTACCATACCCTATATGTATTATCTGAAAGGTATAATTCCGTTACCCTATTTTTAAATACCAAAAGCCGTTACTATCTTGTAACTGGCCCATGAGCTGTTTGCCAGCATAAACATCAAGTGATCTATTATTCATTGCCAGCCACCATGTTCTGGATTTGCATTAGTAATTTATTTTTAGCCTTTTCATCATGTTGAGGTATCACCACATCTATTTTTACTTCTAAGCCTAAAGCTTCCATTAAATCGAACGCGCGGCCAATTGATAACGAGCCTGTGCCATTTTCAAAGTCACTCACTGTATTAATACTAATACCAGAGAAATCTCCCGCAGTTTTTTGATCAAGCTTTTGGCTTTTTCTCACAATGCTTGCCAATTTACCTAATTGTTTTGCTGACTTTATCGTGACTTCCATTACCAATCCAAAATTCACAGTGTTTTGTGAATAATAGTTAAAAAAGTACAAAAAAGCTAATAATTCACAATATTTTGTGAATTATAGCGAAAGTTAACTCACTAAAGGATAAATTCACAGTATTTTGTGAATTAGTAAATTAATAGGCATGAACCTAATAAATTCACAATAAACTATGAATTTAGGTAATTGAAAATTTCACTCTCTTTTTAATCAAAATGGTGTGAGGGGTTTACAAAGCGTTCGTTGGGTTGATTGCAACAAAACTCAACAAGGAAATACTGCTCAATAGGTAATAGTTGAATCGTTTATTACTAAACATGGCTGGCATTAGAGTCGTATTAAAAGAGTAGCATCCTTGCTACTGCAAGTGCGATATTAAGAGCTTGGTTGCGAAGGTTGATACTTATTAACGAGAATGTGCTGCAAACTTTTAAGTGCCCGCTTTATCGCTTGCAGCATACTTCTTCCTTTTGTATTTACATTAATACTGGGTAGCCCAGGCAAAAGAATATTAATTTTGCATTGCTGCAAAGTGCCGTGGCGCTCACTCGAAAGATCATTTATTTGAATCTCTACTTTACGAATATTTAAAGCATGTTTTGCCAATTGGCTTTTTATCAACTTCAAAAGCGACATCTTTTCACTTGCGTTAATTATCTTGTTTTTAACTGTAAGTTTTAGCTTCATGCAATTACACCTTTTAATAGTAACTATGTTGCAGGCATGACTGTAATCTACTAACTTAGTGGCAAAGGAAAAAGCTGATTATTTCTTACTTTAAAACAGGTATTTTCGAATGATTACCAACATCAACTACAATCACTTATATTATTTTTGGCAGGTAAGTAAGCACGGCAGTATTGCTGCGGCGAGTAAAATACTTAATTTAACGCCGCAAACGGTCAGCTCGCAAATTACTAACTTAGAGCAACGATTAGGAAAACCACTGTTTGTTCGCCAAGGCCGAGGCCTACAGTTAACGGAGTTTGGCCATGTAACTCAGCAGTACACCAATGATATGTTTGCTATTGCTCACGAATGGCTAGAAACCACACAAGGCGATACCACGCAATACTCACGAACGTTAAAGGTGGGTATTTCAGATGTGTTACCCAAATCATTGGTGTCGAAGTGGCTAGCGCCTTTAATTAATAACGACCGTATTACCAACTTACACTGTATTGATGGCCAACAAGATGAACTGCTGGCGCAAATGGCGATTCATAAGCTCGACTTAGTGTTAGCCGACAAACCACTCGATACCACTTTATCATTTAAGGCGTTTTGTCATGAAATAGGCAAAAGCCAAATCGCTCTTTTTGGTAACGAAACATGGCATTCGCAGTTACATAAGCAGTTTCCGCAGTCTTTAAATAACAAGCCTCTAGTGCTCCCCGCAAAAGAAAGCCCCGTCGCGCGTGCTATTTATTATTGGCTGCAAGAGCAACAGATTGAAATGACAATAGCAGGCCATGTTGACGACAGCGCATTAATGAAATCACTCGGTGAGCAAGGGTTTGGGATATTCCCTGCGCCTATTTTGGTAAAAGCCGAAGTGGAGCGCCATTACGGCGTAAATTACATTGGTACAATTGATAATGTTTATCAGCATTATTATGCCTTTACACCCGACAGGCTCATTAAAGACAGTATTTATGACGAATTTATAAAGCACGCGCAAATGACGTAGATTTTAGTTAATCGTTTTAAGATTGACGGGCGTCGGGGTGCGGGTTACGGGGGGGCTAAAAGCTATTATTTAACCTCGACGCGGGGTGAACCCGCTGCTACTAGTAGCTAATACGGTAGCAGCGGCTTTATGCCGCGTCTTTTTAAGGCTCATATAAATGCTCTTATCGAGTAAACATATTGATTGCCATTACAATTAATAAGCCGGCAAATATTTTCTTTATGGTTGAAACTGGCAAATAATGGGTGGCTTTAGCGCCGAGTGGTGCGGTAAACCATGAGGTGCATACAATACCCAATAAAGCGGGCAAATATACAAAGCCTGCAAATCCTTCTTTTAGGCTAAATAACTGGCTGCCTGAACTGATATAACCCATTGAACCAAACAGGGCTATCACAATGCCTGAGGCCGAGGCGCAGCCAATGGCTTTTTTCATATCAACAGAAAAAAACGTCAGTAACGGCACTAATACTGCCCCGCCGCCAATACCTATCATGGCAGACAAGCCACCGGTTATGGTCGTATAAACACTCAGCAACCCTTTGTTTGGTAACGGGCGCGCTTTTGCTGAATCATTCTTACCAGAAAAAATCATTTTTAATGCAATTAGCACCACGCTTACAGCAAATACCAAACGCACTACATGCTCGGGTAACAGCGCAGCTATAAAGCCACTAATAAGCGCACCAAAGGCAACGCCTGCCATAACCCAAGGTGCAATATCCCACGGTACATTGCCATTTTTATTATGCGCAATAGCCGACGAGGTCGAGGTAAATAAAATAGAGGCCAGTGAGGTCGCAATGGCAACCACCACTACTTGTTCAGGTGGCAAAGCATTAAAGTGCAGTAATATCATGCTGAGTATGGGCACAATCACCAGCCCGCCCCCTATCCCTAAAAGGCCTGCTAAAAAACCAACACCGCTACCTAATATGGCGCAGTATATAATTAACACTATTAAATCACTCATTCCTTTTGTCTCTTCTTATGTTGTGGAAAGTTCTGCGACGGCGAGCTGCTTAATAAAGCGCTTAAGCTCACCTAAGTTTATTCGAGTATATCAACAACCGTTTATGCAAATTGCATTTTAAGTACTTATGAGCATTGAATAATACTCACGTTTTGTATGAATAAATCACAACAAACGTAAAAACATCTAGAAATCTAGACTTCTAAAGTGGTTTTTGTGAGAGGGTCATAGGTAATTAGCTGAATTTACCCATTTAACTTTGCTACAGAATGAATCTGGCTCATGTTTTACCTGAAATAATACCGTTTTTCTTCATGCTACATAGCGCGTATAAATTTATTAACTCTGCAGAGCACCATTACAGCTAACCCGTTATGTCGGTTTTAACAGCGAGTAATGCGCCATCAATAAAAGCAGCAACAACTCAGATTGAAAGGATACGGCTATGAGCACTGATCTTACATTTACTATTAAAAGCACTAACTTGGATGAAAACTACCATCCGTCAAATAACACACGAATTACGACCAATTTCGCTAATTTAGCTAGGGGTGAAAGCCGCCAACAAAACCTGCGTAATACCCTAAAAATGATCAACAATCGTTTTAATGCACTGGCCAATTGGGATAACCCACAAGGGGATCGTTACGAGGTTGAGCTCAAGATCATTTCGGTTGATTTAGATATTACTAGCAGTGGCCAGGCATTTCCGTCAATTGAGGTATTAAAAACCAATATTATTGACCGCCAAACTAACGAGCGAATTGAAGGCATGGTGGGTAATAACTTTTCATCGTATGTGCGCGACTACGACTTTAGCGTGTTACTACTTGAGCATAACAAAAGCAAACCGCAATTTAGCATTCCCGATAACTTTGGTGACTTACACGGCAAGTTGTTTAAATGCTTTGTAAACTCAAATACCTATAAACAGCATTTTAAAAAGCCACCGGTTATTTGCTTAAGCGTGTCTGATAACAAAACCTATCAGCAAACCGAAAACTTACACCCCATTTTAGGCGTAGAGTATCAGCCTAATGAGTCGTCGTTAACTGAGCAATACTTTAAAAAAATGGGCTTACAAGTGCGCTACTTTATGCCACCAAACAGCGTTGCACCATTAGCGTTTTACTTTTTTGGTGACCTACTTAACGACTACAGCAACCTTGAACTAATTAGCACCATTAGCACCATGGAAACGTTTCAAAAAATTTATCGTCCAGAAATTTATAACGCCAACGCCGCCGCTGGTAGCCGTTATAAACCGAATTTAAAAAATGACGACCATTCGTTAACGCAAATTGTGTATGACCGCGCAGAGCGAGGTCAATTAGCGGTTGAGCAAGGCAAATTTACCGAGCAGCACTTTATTAAGCCTTATCAATCGGTGTTGCAGCAGTTCTCGGCAAGTATCGCTTAATCACACAACAAAATTAAAGGCAGCATTTATTATGAAAAAACTATTACCTACATCATCAGCAGGCAGCTTGCCAAAACCGTCATGGCTTGCTGAGCCCGAAACCTTATGGTCGCCATGGAAATTACAAGGCAGTGAGCTGGTAGATGGCAAACACGACGCCCTGCGCATTTCCCTGCACGAGCAACAAACCGCAGGCGTAGATATAGTCAGCGACGGCGAACAAACCCGCCAACACTTTGTAACCACCTTTATTGAGCACTTAAATGGCGTTGATTTTGAAAACCGTAAAACAGTTAAAATTCGCGACCGTTACGACGCCAGCGTACCCACTGTGGTTGGCCCTGTGTCTCGCACTAAATCGGTATTTGTTGAAGACGCCAAGTTTTTACGCCAACAAACCAGCCAATCAATTAAATGGGCATTGCCTGGGCCAATGACCATGATCGACACCCTGTATGACGATCACTATAAAAGCCGTGAAAAACTGGCATGGGAATTTGCTAAAATACTCAACCAAGAAGCCAAAGAGCTAGAAGCCGCAGGGGTTGATATAATCCAATTTGATGAACCCGCTTTTAACGTGTTTTTTGATGAAGTAAACGACTGGGGCATAGCCTGTCTAGAGCGAGCCATAGAAGGGCTAAAATGCGAAACCGCCGTGCATATTTGCTACGGCTACGGCATTAAAGCCAACACCGATTGGAAGAAAACCCTCGGCACCGAGTGGCGACAATACGAAGAAGTATTCCCTAAGTTGCAAAAATCGAATATAGATATTATTTCGCTTGAGTGCCAAAACTCACATGTACCCATTGAGCTACTCGAACTCGTACGCGGCAAAAAAATAATGGTGGGCGCAATTGATGTAGCCACCAACACTATAGAAACACCCGAAGAGGTGGCCAAAACTCTACGCGAAGCGCTTAAATACGTTGATGCCGACAAGCTCTACCCCTGCACCAACTGCGGCATGGCCCCTCTGCCGCGTGACATCGCAAACGGCAAACTCAATGCTCTTAGCAAAGGCGCAGAGCTAGTACGTAACGAGTTATTAGCAGCGAATGTCGCTTAATTTTTAGTTATAGCTGCTGAAAAAAAGCCACGCCTTAACACATGTTGAAGTGTGGCTTTTTTAATCAAAATGTAAGGGGGGGTTTACAGCTAAAATGCAAGGTTAAAGGCAAAAGGTGTTAGGTTAAAGGTTTTAAGTTTGTTGAATATTGGTTGGGTTGAGTGCAACAAACCTAGTGTAATTAAATAAATTTAACCGAGTCGCTTGATATTAATGACTGAGTGGGGAGTGTCAATAGCAGAAGTTGGCACCATGGCTATTTGCTATAAACTAAACTTGGGAGATAACCCATTTATTGCAGTCTATAATATTGTACTTACCAAACTGCTTTACATTAATAGATGCAAATTCAGTAGAGATTTTTTTAATAACACCATCTAAATTATCATTACTACAAATAGCTAACTTACGTGTGTCCATAGCTTTTGCAAACAACGAAATGGAGCTCCAGTAAGCATAATGCGAATTAGAAATTATTATAATATTTGGAGTGAAACCATAAACAGCGACACCTTGATTCACCGTCTTCTTAAATTTATTTATGTCCGCGTCTGATAATTTATATTTACTATCTAATACAATCTTATAAAGATATGGACTTGCTGAGTGCTTAATCTGATGCATATATTCCTTATCTCATAACGCCGCCATAAGTGGTTAGTAACAGTTGGCTAAAATGTGTAGCGAAGCGGGACCGAGCCAACAGTTACGAATCCGACTTTATGGCGGCATTATGTGCTGATTACTAATATGATTATCCAGCATAAATAACAGCTAGCGACCTTTCTACAAAGTTTAAAAGCTCACCATCTGTAATTTGAACTTGGTCTACCGCTGGATTAGTATCGTGATGAAACTGTCCTGCGTAACGATTTATCTCATTTAGTTCGTTAGTAATGTTTTGAGCATTAACTAAAGGACTTGGTGGTTGCGCATTACTTATCAAGTCAATAACTTGCCCAAACAAAAGGCCTCCATTTATCAAGTTGGGAAAACGTCTATGTAGATACCCTTCAAGCATAGGCCGAATTGATCTAGCTATTTCCATATTGCTTTGAGCATTCCCAACTAAATATTCATCAAGCATGCGGTGGCATTTGAAATATGCACTTTCACATTCTTGATCAAGATTTATTGCATCAAAGTCACTATAGCGATTAATGACAGATTTTAACTTTAAACATTTAATTTCGTTAGGGTTTCCTGTTCGCAACACATCATCACGAAGATTACGAAGAAAATGAACATCATGTGCAAGAACAATTATTTGCTTACAGCTGTCATGCAACCTCTTCAAAACAGTACGTGTTTGCTGCTTTCTATTAAGGTCTAAGCTACACATTGGGTCATCTATTACAATAACCTTGTTGGCTAAATCAGGATCAGATTCAGCAGAGGCTATGAAGAAAGCAAAAGCTAATGTGCGTTTATCACCCTCACTCAGAGAAGTTTTAAAATCTGGTACACCACCACTTAAAGCAATGTTTGCACCGCGCATTTGCAATACATAATCACTTCTCAATCCACCCCGATAATTAAAATCAATATTCGGAATCAAAAATTGAGCACCAAAACCGCGCAAAAGCTCATTAATACGATCTTTATAGCTTTCTAGTGTTGCCAGCATGATTTGATTCAAAGCATCTTTTTTTGTTTGTTTTTCAGATTTTGCAGTTTCGTCCTGAATTTTTTTCAAAGCGAGCTGTGAAAATAAATCTACAACATCTTGCCTGTAACGTATTTTAGCCCACTCTAAATCACGAATTTGGTTTTGCAAATTCTCAATACTTAGAGCTGCCAAACTGCTTTTGTAGTTTGTTATAACAGCTGTAGCATTTGAAATTGAATTGTTACATGCAACAACAACCTCTATAACCTCCTGCCAGTTTCTAGCAACTTCGTTTTTATTTTCTTCAGAGCCAACAGCGTCGAGCAAGTTAACTTCTTTGCTCTCTCTCAAAGCGTTTAACAGAGTTTCAATATTAGAAAGAGCATCTTTTGCTGAATTTTCATCGAATGTTGGAGGTATTACCTCAATATGCTCCTGCCAACCATCAATGACTGCACTGGCAGTTTCAAACCGTGACTTTAATCTTGCAATGATCTCATTCGAGCAGCTCGCGTTAATGAGGCCTGTCAACCGAGAAACATTCGACTTAAGCTGATTATAATCTTGATTAAAATAACTGCGATATGCTTGTATTAATTCGACACCATCGAGAGGTTGGTTGCAATACAAGCAATTACTTTCTTCACCGTATGCATGCCCATCACTTATCCATTTCTCTAAACGATTTTTGTTGTGAGAATTTAAGTGTTCTTTAACTTGCTGCTCTGCTGCTAGATCAATATTTTCGAGGGATGTACCCAAAATATTAAAAATATCATCCACATTAAGTGTCGGCAATGCTAACTGCTGAGGCAATGCCTTAGCTTGAATAAACCCTATATTCTGGGCTTCAACGATTTTGCCGTTAAGAGCGGATATTTGATCATCTGCATCTACAACTTCGGCGATTCTTTGAAATTGAGTTTGCGTCAAACCTCTATGCAGTACTTCTAATTGATTACTTGTTTCTCGTATAGAATTGGCTGCTGTTCTCGCATTATAATCTGCGAGGTCATATTCTTGTTGCGCCACAACAGCATTTTCGCCAAGTGCAAATTGTAATAAGTTTTTTCGTTGGTCGGCTGTAACTTGTCCACCTGCATATACATTTTGCTCAACGAAATCGGCATCAAATACTAAAAGATCTGGGCGATCAACATCCCAACTACCATTTTGAAAGGTAGAACGCCGCCCATTAGAAAATTGAAGAATTGCTTCTGGTTCGTTATTACCATCAATAGTTCGGCGGTTTACGAGGAGTTCAGGTTTATTCGTCGAACAAGAACGAAATAATGAAGCTAGTGTTGATTTACCTCGTCCATTATCTGCATAGATAAAGCTGGCTTTCTTTAGTCCATGAACTCTTGCATCAGCATCATGAAAAAGCCCTATACCTTTTATTCTATGTATTCTTTCTAACATTTAAATCCCTTTCGTCATTCGTCAATTAAAGGTGCCAGTGCTCCGAAGCACAGTCCCGCTTTAAATTCTTGTTAGTTTTAAATTAGTAAAAAAACAACTCAAGTACACTGATAACAAAGAAAGACGCGACCCCAATAGCGAATAATTTAAAAGAAGTAATTTTATCTCCCTTAATTCTTATTTTTTGATTGTCTACGCTTTCTAAGTGCTTTAAAGCTTGATTGTCATTATTACTTCTTTCGATAGTTGTATAAGTATTGAACTCTACTTGTGCGTGTGCTCGATAGGTTTTATCTTCAAATTCAGCGAGCCTCTCCTTTTCAATTTCATAGCCAAATGCCTGAAAGCCGGCATAGCCTAGTAGAAACCAAGTTCCAAATTTTCCAGTGTTGAAATACAACTTTAATAAATTGGCATCATTGATGTCATTGTTTTGAAGTAAAATTAGGTAGCCAACTACTCCAAATAAGACTGTTACCGAGAATATTTGAAAAAAAGTAAACCTAAACGACCTTGTTACGATTTTTTTTGCAAGAAATGTTTGCCAATATTTTTTTGTAAAAATGTCCATAAATTAATACGATACTCTCTTTTAAAACTAACGCCGCCATAAGTTGCGGCTTTGGAGTTGGTTGGTTTGTGGTAGCGTAGCGATAAACCACAAAACGAACAACGGAAAAGACGTCAATCTTGATGGCCTTGTTAGCTCACTTCACTTTTCTAAGTTTATTAAATTCATCACGAGCCACGGTCTTAATTCTTGATATTTCCTGTGCCACATCTTCTAAAGATGTTTTATCAATAAGAAACGATTGGAATCTATCTCTAATCCACATGGAATCTAATTCTTCAATTTTATCAATGTCGTAATCTAACCTTTTCACTCTAAAACATGCTAGGCCATACTTATTTGCATTATCGTTAATTTCTTGATTATTTTGCTCAATTAATAATTTAAATTCATTTTTCAGATACTTATTTAGCTCATGACGTTCTTCTTTCGATTTTCCATGTGCCTCAACAGCTAATTTCTGGGCCTTATCAAAATATCCATGAGCCCTCATTAAGGAGCCAATATAGATCTCAAATAGATCTTCCATATTTAGTATGGAATCCAATTCTAGGCTATATCTCTGCTGCTTCCTCCAAAGGAAGAATTGATAGGCTGCAAATAAAAATGCAATTACGGTTAATATATTTGATAAATGGCTAAACAACTCTATTGCGTTCATTAAATTTATATCCTTACTGGAGCTAACAATTTAATAGTGCGCTCATCGCGCATATTTCTGCCGACTTAATACTCATTTGTTTACTTTATATAGTTTTAACAAATTACCTAACGTATTGCTATCATTAAGCTTTCTGAAGCTCTTAAGTAAAGTTAAATGAGCTAATATGCGCGCAGCGCTCATTTTCATGAATATACGCGCAAAGAGCAGTTTGACCAATCGATTAACTATTATATTTATCCAATCTCAATTTCAATGCTCAGTTATCGCTCACACCTGACTATTAACAAGTCTATCCCGGAAAAATAAGTTAATAAATTCTACTTTTAGCTATTACTTAATTTGATTTATAACTAGCACTTATAAACTCAACAGTCCTTCTACCCATTCTAAAACAAAGCGTGTGTCTCGGATTTCAAAGGACTGTTTATTAATTACTTGATCAAATACCATCTTACCATGCGGTATTTTTAACCAAACCGTAACGGGGGTTTACAGCAAGACTTAAAACGCGGGTGCTGTTACTGTACTTTATTAACTGATAAGGCAATTAATACAAAGCAATAAATTTGCGTTTTAGTAACGATTTAAACAGGAGTCATTAATGGCAACTACACTGGCGTTTGATGTATACGGTACGCTTATAAACACTCATGGCGTGGTGTCGTTACTTGAAAATATGGTTGGTGATAACGCGCGCGCATTTTCAACTACTTGGCGTGAAAAACAACTCGAATATTCGTTTAGGCGTGGCTTAATGCAGAACTACGTGCCGTTTTCGGTGTGTACTGAGCAGGCGCTTGATTATGCGTGTTTACTGCACAAGGTAACTTTAAGCGATGAGCAAAAAGCACAGTTGTTAGCCCGATATAAAACCCTACCCGCATTCGATGACGTTAAAGCAGGGCTTGAGAGCTTAAAAGCACAAAACTATCGGTTATTTGCGTTTTCTAATGGTGCGGCCAGTGCGGTAAATACCTTGCTCGAAGCCGCAGGCATAAGTGAGCTTTTTGAAGGCGTGGTGAGCGCCGATGACATTAAAACCTTTAAACCCAACCCAGGTGTTTATAGTCATTTTTTACGTCAGGCACATTCAACCGGTGCTAATACGTGGTTGATATCGAGTAACCCGTTTGATGTTATTGGGGCGTTATCGCATGGTATGCGTGCTGCGTGGATACAGCGCTCAAGTGAGGCTATTTTTGATCCTTGGGAAATAACGCCTACAACAACGGCGTGCGATTTACATGATTTAAAAACCAAGCTGGCAAGTAATAACGAATGATTTAGTTGGCAGGTATTAAATTATAGGGATTGGAGGGCTAGGTTTGCGCTTACAAACCTAGCCGTTTTTTAGTCTTCAATTGCAATAGCAATTTCTATCTCGTTACTGCTTTTATAGTACTCAAAGTCGCTAGTGTAGGTGCGGGAATAACGGCAATCGTCTGAGTTGAAGTATTGCCAAATTTCGCCCCATAAATCGATTACTGCATCGGGCATTTCACCTTCACCTTTAAATACCAAATAACGCCCCGCTTGGGTGGTTACTTTTTTAGCTTCAGGGAGTTTAATTGATAAATTATCGCAGCAGGCAATTACGTCAAAATCGCCTGTGAGATCGCTTTCGTAATTAGTATACACACCATACACTTTGGTGTTTTCTGTAAGGCTGTTGGCAAACTTTTCACCAAATTTTTGCCAAAGTTCAGCTATATTTGCAGTGCCAGCATTCATTTCATTGGCGTTGCAGGTTCTTACTTTTAAGCCGATTAAGGTCTGACTTGCTAATTGCTTTACTTCCATCATGACGTCCTTTAGCGTTAATACAAACACCAACGTAACAGAAAAACCGCCAATACTTTAAATATTGTATTAAATATTTCATAAATAATGATTATTAAGCTCAGTTGCTTATTTATTGCTCGTATTTGAATAGGTGGTAATGGCTAAACATGGCTTTGCTACTGCTAAAATAATTTACTTAACTTTCTCTTTTTTAAGTTTATTTTTTGCATGTAATGCTTGTCGTTTAATAGTGAAGTTTATCGATTTTAGTTAAAAATATACGACAAGCTTATTAGCTGTAATTTAAAAAAAGTTGCTATCTAATCTTTTTTCATTATTGTAAATAGAAATCATTATCATTAAGATCCTTGCACCTAAAAAGTGTACTCAAGGAATGTTGATGTGTCTCAATCTCAAGTGTTAAATATTAATACCATTGAAAAACAGGCTGTATTTGAACAAAGCGGCCTGCCCCCACAATTCAATTTAGAGCAGTTCATTAATTATCAAATAGCGTCTTTGCAAGGGTTGTCAGCAGTTCAGCAAGCGATGGCTAAAGCCCAAAAGCCATTTTCAGGTGTGTCGGTAAATACGCTAGCAAAAGTAGTAAACGATGTTGATTTATCACAGCCTTTGGCTGACTTCCCGGCGGTGCTTGAGGAGCTAAAAGGCGTGTATTTAGATCATGCTGTGTATTTTCATCATCCGCGTTATATGGCCCATTTAAACTGCCCTGTAACCTACCCTGCTGTTGTGGCCGAACATATTATTGCTGCTATTAATACCTCGGTAGATACGTGGGATCAAAGCGCAGGCGCGACGTTAATTGAGCAAAAGCTGATTGATTGGACATGCCAAAAAGCAGCATTGCCAAGCACTGCCGATGGAGTATTTACTAGTGGCGGCACACAATCAAACTTAATGGCAATGTTAGTTGCTCGTGAAGTGGCTGTTAGCCGCTATGCGCCAGAACATCAGGTAAAACTTCAAGGCTTACCAGCTATTGCCTCGCGCTTTAAAATTTACTGCTCAGAGGTGGCGCACTTTAGTATTCAAAAAGCAGCAGCGTTACTGGGCTTAGGTTACAACGCCGTGGTGCCAGTGGCTACAAACAGCAAAATGCAAATGGATATGCAGGCACTTAAAACCGCCATAGCAACAAGCAAAGCGCAAGGCGATTTACCCATTGCAGTGGTTATTACCGCAGGCACAACCGATTTTGGCTCTATCGATCCAATCCATAATATTGCCATGCTGGCTAAAGAAGAGCAGCTATGGTGCCACGTAGATGGCGCTTATGGTGGCGGTTTGTTGGTAAGCGAGCACCACCGCAATGCGCTTAATGGCATTGAGTTGGTTGATTCAATAACGATTGATTATCACAAATCATTTATGCAACCGGTTAGTTGTAGTGCCTTTTTATTAAGCGACAAACGTCATTTTAGCCACATTACTTTGTATGCCGATTATTTAAACCCATTAGCAGAGGCGGGAAATGGCACGCCTAATTTGGTTGATAAAAGCCTGCAAACCACTCGCCGTTTTGATGCCTTAAAGTTATGGCTAACACTGCGCACTACTGGAGAAGCACCGCTGGGTCGCGCGTTCGATAAAGTTATTGGCCTTGCGCGCCAAACGCATATTGTACTTAACGACCATCCCGACTTTGAAGTAGTTAACTACCCCGAGCTTAGTGCCTTGGTATTTAGATTTGCCCCTGATGATTTAAAACATGACCTTGATTTACTCGACTCTTTAAACCTGCATGTACGACAAACGTTTTTAAAAACTGGTGAAGCCATGATTGCCCGTACAAAAATAAATGGTCGTCATTATCTTAAATTTACATTGCTTAATGCGCAGTGCCAATTATCTGATGTACGCGCTGTTATTGAGCAAATTAGCCACATTGCATGGCAAACTTATAGGGAAATTGCATAATGGATAATCAACCTTACGATTTTATAGCTATTGGCCTTGGCCCATTTAACTTATCTTTAGCGTGTTTAAGTGAACCGCTCGAAGATGTAAAAAGCCTGTTTTTGGAGCAGCGCAGTGAGTTTGATTGGCACCCTGGAATGATGCTAGAAGGCGTTACATTACAAACTCCGTTTATGTCGGATTTAGTAACCATGGCAGATCCAACCAGCCAATATAGCTTTTTAAATTATGCCAAATTGAATAATCGGTTATACCCGTTTTATATTCGCGAAAGCTTTTTTTTATTGCGCCGTGAATACAACTTATATTGCCAATGGGTTTGCTCGCAGCTTTCAAATGTTAACTTTGAACAAACAGTCACTCACGTTGAGTTTTGCCCGCAAAGTGAGTGTTATACCGTTAGCTGTAACACCCCTAATGGCATGCAACATTATGTGACTCGCCATATTGTTTTGGGCACAGGGCCTGCACCGTATATTCCTGATTGCGCTGTGCAAAGTAACTCAAATAACGTAATGCACAGTAGCGATTTTTGTCACCGGCTTGATGAATTAAAAGCGGCTAAACGAGTTACCGTGGTAGGGGCTGGGCAAAGTGCAGCAGAAATTTACCACACTTTATTGCAGCAAGTAGTACCGCAAGGTTTGCAGTTAGATTGGATAGCACGCTCACCGCGCTATTTCCCGCTTGAGTATACTAAGCTCACCCTTGAAATGACCTCTCCTGAGTATGTTGATTACTTTTATAATTTAAAAACTGAGCAGCGAGATTGGCTCAATCAAAACCAAAAAAATCTATTTAAGGGCATTAATGGCGATTTAATTAACGACATTTTCGACACCCTCTACGCGCAAAGCCTTGATGGGCCAATTTCTACTACATTTAAAACTAACAGCAGGCTAACAGGCACTCAAAAAGTAGGTGAGCGTTTACTGACTGAGTTTTATCATCAGGAGCTTGAGCAGCCCTTTTCAATAGAAACCGACTTTTTAATTTGCGCCACGGGCTTTAAATATCAGCGCCCTGCTTTTTTAAATAATATTGCCCAGCAATTACCCCAAGATGAGCAAGGTCGATATTTAGTAAGCCGAGAATATGCGGTAGATAGCGAACAAAAACGTATTTTTGTACAAAATGCCGAGCAGCATACCCATGGCTTTGTAACCCCAGACTTAGGTATGGCTTGCTACCGTAATAGTATTATTTTACGTGAAATTTTAGGTTATTCGCCTTATCAGGTTGAGCAAAAAATTGCTTTTCAAAACTTTGATTTAAGTGATGTCACCCTATCAGCACAACAGCAGAGTAGCGCCGCATGAGTCTTCGTTTAGCGCTAATTTTGCTGACGGTTATTTCGGTGGTATGCGATACCTTGTTGCTACCGTTTTATCCGCAATTTTTTGCTAGTGAATTTGCTATTAGTAACGCCACGTTAATCGGCCTCTTTGTGGCTAACTGTTGTATTACTGTAATGCTGGCTTTACCGCTATGGGCTAAGGTCGCTAAAAAATACAATGAATTGGCTTTGTGGTTAGTAACCCAAGTAGTAGCCGCTGGTTTTGGCCTGCTTTGCTACTTTGCGACCAATGTGTGGGAATTTTGGATTTACTACCAACTTATGTTGGTGCTAAAGGCAAGCTACCTACTTATATACCCATTTGCACTGCGATTAGAGCAACAAACTAAGCATTTATCTATTATTGGTTTGTTTTCTGTATTGATGCATTTTGGTGCGATTGGTGGCGCTTTAATTGGTGGTTACTTCTTTAGTTTAGCAGAGCCACGCTACGCGTTATTACTCAGTAGTGCCGGTGACCTAATCCAGGTTTTATTATGCGCCTACTTAATGTATTCATTAAAAACAGGTATTTATCAGCAAGCAATAGCGACTGAAAAACCGCGAGAACGTATTCCCTATTTTATTTGGCAATTTTGCTTTTTAAGTGTGGTGGTTTATTTTAGCGCGTTTTTAATTCGCCCTTTCTTTACTACTCATTGGCAAGCATTAAACGCACAAAGCAGCACCTTGCAAAGCGCTGTTGTATACGCCATTCCTGCCTTTGCCGCGCTTGTTATGCTGGTTTTTAACCATTACAGACAACATTTACCACTGCCAACATTAAGCCGCACTAGCACTTTGTTATGCGCACTTATTTTGGGAGCGCTTGGGCTTTATTTACAAGCGCAGGCGTCGGTGGGGTTAGTGATTTTATCACGTGTTTTATATGGTTTTGCGTTATTTCAAGTGATGGTACTGCTAGAGGTAATGCTATTTGCTAAAAGTGAGCCTGCACATTACGGCAGCGACTTTGCCAAAGTGCACATTGCTCAAAATATCGGGGTTATTTTAGCGTCGTTACTAGTGGGTATGAGCGTAGAGCATCTTTCAACAACGGTTGTGTTTTACTTTGCTGCCATTGGCTTTGCAAGCCTTGCCTTTATTTTGCTTTGGCGGGTTAAGGCTGTTGCTCGAACTGCGCGTTCAGCGTCTTAGTTTTTAAGATTTATTGGAGTTTTTATGTATTTTTCATCTTTTGTAACCACCCTACAGCATACCGGCAAAGTGACGATGCGGTTATTACAACAAACAGATATGCCAACAGTTTGCGATTGGCTTAAGCAACCGTATGCGCACTTTTGGGGTATGCAGCAGCAAACCGAGCAACAAATAACTAAAGCGTATCAAGCTATTATTGATACGCCTCATCATCAGGCGTACGTGATCGAGCAAAATAATAACCTATTGGCTTTAGTTGAGCTTTATAGCCCTGAGCACGAAAGCTTAATGAAAGCGGCGTACGAGGTTGAACCTAATGATGTGGGTATGCATATTTTATTAGCGCCTAACACGGCACCTAAGCGCCATTTTAGTTTTGAAATGATGCAGTGCGTGCTGCAAAGTATTTTTGCTCAAAACAGTGCAGCCCGTGTTGTGGTTGAGCCCGACATTGCTAATAGTAAAATTCATACGTTAAATAAGCGTTTGGGATTTGTTCACACCCAGCAAATTCAACTGGGCGAAAAATCCGCTTATTTAGGCTTTTGTAATAAAGCAGCCTTTGATAGGCACAGCCAACTATTTACTGATTCGTTAGCACCTTTACAAACTGATTACGTGATACAGCCACATTGGCAATGGGCAAATCGGCATTTACAAGCTAAAGCACTCACCGAGCTTGTGCACGAGCGTTTATTGGCCGCAGAGACAACAAAGCAAGGCTTTAAAGTGAATGTTGAAGGCGGTTACTTTATTTTTAATGGCCGTGCTATGGCACTAAACCATATTGATATAGACGAGCCAAGCCTATGCTTTTACAACCTTAACGAAGAGCTTCAGCCGCTAGATGTGTTGCACTTTTTTAGTATGCAGGGGCCTGCGCTAGGTTTAACGGGTAAGCGCCTTGCCACCTACCTTGAAGAGCTAAATGCTACTTTAGCCAGTGCGTGCTTCAAACGCGAAAATAACACCTTAACAGCGGCGCAGTTAGCTAATTTAGGGCTGCAAAAGATAGAAGCCGCAATGAGTGAAGGGCATCCTGCCTTTGTTGCTAATAATGGCCGCATTGGTTTTAGTAAAGCTGACTTTTTACGTTATGCGCCAGAAGTAGGCAAACCGTTTAAAGTACTGTGGTTAGCAGCGCATAAAGCGGTATGCGACTTTGCCCATAGTGAATACTTTGCCGATTACCCAAGCCATATAAGTGATGAGCTAGATTTAACCACCCGAGACGCTTTTAACAAAGCGCTAAAAGCTCAAAACCTAAACCCCGATGATTACTTACTCATTCCTGCTCACCCTTGGCAGTACCAACACAAATTGAGTGTAGTATTTGCAAATGAGTTGGCAAATCAGCGATTAGTGTATTTAGGTGAAGGTGACGATTTATATCAAGCGCAACAATCAATTCGTACCTTATATAATTGCTCGCACCCACATAAACCGTATTTAAAAGTGGCGTTGTCGATTTTAAATATGGGATTTATGCGTGGCCTATCGCGTGCTTACATGGCGGTGACACCTGCCATTAACGATTGGGTATTTGAAAAGGTTAGCCAAGATCAACAACTCGCAGGCGCTAATTTTAAAGCGCTTAGAGAATACGCCACTTTAGGCTATGCCCATCATACGTTTGAGCAAAGCGCGCTTGGAGATACACCCTATCGTAAAATGTTTGCCTGTTTATGGCGAGAAAACCCAAATCATAATTTAAATAGTGATGAACAACTGACCACCATGGCAGCGTTATTACACTTAGATAATAATGGCCAAAGTTTAGTGGGCGAATGGATAACGCAAAGTGGTTTGAGCACGCAGCAGTGGTTACGTGCCTACTTTAATGCTTATTTAATTCCGCTAGTACATTGCTTTTACGCGCATAAATTAGTGTTTATGCCTCACGGCGAAAACCTCATTTTAAAGCTTAAAAATGAGGTGCCAGTGGGCGCATATATGAAAGACATAGGTGAAGAGGTTGCCTTACTTAATAGCACTGAAGTATTGCCAGCAGGCGTTGAACGTATTCATGTTTCTATGCCTAAAGAACTTGAGCTATTAAGTATATTTACCGATGTATTTGACTGTTTCTTTAGATACTTAGTGGCAATTTTAGTGCGAGAAGAGCGTATTACAGAGCATGACTTTTGGCAGTGTGTTACGCAAAGTGTTAAAGCATATCAACATGCTACTCCTGCTTTAAAT
This sequence comes from Pseudoalteromonas sp. US3C1013, assembly GCF_048401115.1. Taxonomy (GTDB): domain Bacteria; phylum Pseudomonadota; class Gammaproteobacteria; order Enterobacterales; family Alteromonadaceae; genus Pseudoalteromonas; species Pseudoalteromonas undina. The sequence continues at coordinate 45,750 of NZ_CP183076.1, forward strand.
GAGCGATTTAAAGAGTATGACTTTTTTAGTGATGAGTTTGCTCACTCTTGTTTAAACCGCTTACAGCTGGGTAATAATGAGCAAATGGTTGATTTAACGGATCCGGCAGGTAGTTTGCAGTTTGCTGGTAACTTAAACAACCCCGTATCGGCAAAGCTGTATGGCTAAACCGATTACCCTTGCGCAGTTTTTATATTGCCAACAACCCGTGCAACGAACTTTTAAACCGAGCTTATTATTAGTGCGCGCTTTAACAGTTCGTTGTAAGGCGCAGTACCCTACTGCGCCTAAGCAATTTATTAGTCGGCATTTGTATTTACAGCTTTGCTGGCAAGCTATTTACGCTTATTGCTATTGGTTTGCTTGCAAGCAAAGTACGGCTGCTCCCATTAACATGCCGTTAGCGGTAAATGGCGCTTATTGTCGTGGGTTTAACCTGAATAATGGCGTGTTAGTAAGTAAAACTGAGCAAACCAAAGCGTTTACTCATTTTATAAGCCAAGTTGGTGAATGGGTAAATACCGACTATGCACTTGGTAAAAAAGAACAAGCTCGGTTATTACTCGATTCATTAAGTAGCGCCATTGAGCGAGCTCATAGCTTAGACCTTGCTACTACTTTACATATCAACAATTGCCATCGTCAGCTGCACACCCTTATTTGTGAACACTTTAATCTTGATGCGCCATTTACTGAAAAACCCCAGCGTTTAACCTGTTGCCGCTATTATTTAGCCGGTTATAGCAAATGCCAAACCTGCCCTAAAAAGGATATTAAAACCAATGAACCAACGTCTTAAAACGATTGATCTTGCGCGTGGTGCGAGCGTTTTTATTATGATTATTGTGCATACCTTATGGATGTATGCCTCCACGACGCTTCAAAGTGAAAGTATATTTGGTACGGTTGTGCATATACTTGGCAAAGGCACCGCCTCGTTTTTAGTGGCAATGGGGCTATCTATGGCGCTTTCGCGCAGGCAAACACCTTTGCTATTAATTAAGCGTGGCATACAGCTTTTACTGCTTGCTTATTTAATGAATGCGGCCAAGTTTTGGCTGCCTATTGAAGTATTTAATACCATGCCTGAGGCATTTATAAATGCTTATGGCTGGCAAAGTCCGCTCAGTGCTGGGCAGTTACAATTTATGGTGTTAACAGGTGATATTTTACAACTGGCTGGAGTTAGCTTATTGCTGTTTGGTGTGCTTAATATTGCCCGTTGGAAAACAATATGGATTGCGGTTTTAGCCATTGCAATTGCAGTTATGAGCCAGTTTGTGAGGGGGCAACAATTTACGCTTTCACCTTATATTAGCGATTTGTTTTTTGCTAATAACTATCAGGTGTATTTTCCGGTATTTCCTTGGATAAGTGCGATATTAATGGGATACGTACTTGGTCGTTTATATCTTAGTAACCAACAAAATGCCGATTACTTATATAAAGTATGTGCACAACTCGGTGCTGCTTTACTTGTTATTGGCGGCATATGGTTAGCCATTGATTTTAAAGGGCAGTTTGGCAACTTTTTCCATTTAAATGGCGGCGGTATTAGCTATTTAATTGGCTTAAATTTATGTGCACTAGCGGCTATACAGTTTATTTTTGCTGATAAATATAATGGCCCTATTACACGTGCCCTTTTATATGCCAGTAAACATGTAACCGCGCTCTATGTTATTCAATGGGTACTTATTTGCTGGTTTATGGGGGCGCTTGGTTATCATACTCTCAGCCTTTGGCCGACACTTTGTATGATGGTACTGATGACTTTACTGACTTTTGCTGTGCACAGGGTTTATTTAAAAAGCAAACAGAGCCTCACAGACATTACGCAAAAAACCAAACGTACAGCTTAAGCTGTAAAGGGGCTTTACGGGCGCTGATTTGGGTGCCCTAGCCTGCTTTTATTGCGTCAATAACGCTATGCATACGCTTTGCTAACGGCCTATTTCGGTGATGGCACACATAAATATTTTCGCTAATTGGTTTGGTTAAATGATGCGTTTTAATAAGCGCAGGTTTATTAAAAGCACTTACTGCGTGTGCGGGTAAAACCGTAAAACCCAGCCCTAAACTTACCGGCTCCAGTATTAAACTTATTTGGTTAGAAAACCCCGTTTGCTTAATTTGATCAACATGTTCAAATTCACTGTAGTTTTCGCTAAGTAAAAGCTGCGCATGATGTTTTGCATCGGGGTGGCCAATAAAGCCAAGCTCACATAAAACCTCCCACGTTGGGTTTTCTATATGTGCGGGCGTTACTAATAATAGGGATTCTTTACCAATTTTGTGGCTGGTAACTTCACTAAGGGTAGGCGCTTGAGTTAAAAAGCCAATATCGGCACTGTGATTGGCCACCGCTTGTTCAACATTGGTATTTGGAGCAAAGCGGTAATCTATAATTAGCTTCTTGTGCTCTACTTGCAGTGCTAATAGTTGATTGTAAAACTTTAGCCCGCAACTGCCTGGCGACTGTATTTTTACTAAACCGCTGTAAGGTGAATCATCTTTTAATTGCTGCTCTAAAAACTGCCATTCTTTTAATAATAAGCTGCCTTGCTGATACAAGTTTTGCCCATGTACGGTAAGCGTAAATTGTTTACCGTGGCGCTCAAGCAAGGCGCAATCTACATGCTGCTCTAACTTTTTTATATGTTGGCTTACGCCTGACTGGGTCATATAAAGGCGCTCGGCGGTTTGGGTAAAGTGATTTACCTCAACTAAAGTACAAAACGTGTTTAACCATGTCGGGTTTATCATTACAAAATATACTCAAAATGATGATTAATGATAATTTTACTTAATGTTGGTCAGTTCGTAAACTCACTCCATCAACTAAACATAGTTAAGTAGGAGTATTTATTATGAGTCATACATATCCACGTAGTTTTTCGCACATTGGTATTTCAGTTCCCGATGTTGAAAAAGCCGTAGAGTTTTACACTAAGGTGATGGGCTGGTACACCATAATGGAGCCTACCGTGATCACTGAAGACAACAGCCCAATTGGCGAAATGTGTACCGATGTATTTGGTCCAAATTGGGAAAAATTCAAAATAGCGCATCTTTCAACAGGCGACCGAATTGGTGTAGAAATTTTTGAATTTAAAGACCAAGAAAACCCTAAAGACAACTTTGAATACTGGAAAACCGGTATCTTCCATTTCTGTGTACAAGACCCAGATGTAGAAGGCTTAGCGGATCGTATTGTTGCTGCAGGTGGTAAAAAACGTATGCCAGAGCCACGCTACTATTACCCTGGTGAAAAGCCGTACCGCATGATCTACATGGAAGACCCGTTTGGTAACATCCTTGAGATTTACAGCCACAGCTACGAGCTTATATATAGCGCTGGTGCTTATTAAAAGCATTTAGCTAAAAACAAAAGCCGCAGTATTTATTACTGCGGCTTTTTTATTTGAATAGCTTTAGTAATTAGCTAAGTAATACGTCGGATATTGGCATTTTGAAAAAGTAACTACATTTTATTATTGGGGTGATGTAACATCTTTACTATTCTTACACATACCTTTGAAAAGTTTTTCATCTATATTTTTGCGCTTAATAGCATCGTATATACTGAATAAATTTTTCCTGTCTGTCTGTTCTGCGTTTGTACCAACCGTAAAATTTTGATTAATCACAGTACAGCCATATATTGGACCCGATTCACCTAGGCCACCCACATACACAGTTCTTGTTTCTCCATCGTCTGTAGTATCTTTATCTTTTAATGAAGAGTCTTCACTTATGGGCGTTCTTTCATTCGTATTACTCACTTCAAAGTATTGTATTTGACTGTTTTCAATCCAGCCCTCGTTGGCATCCATTTGTGTAACGAGTATACCGGATGGTGGTATTTCATATACCCGAGAGCCATCTTCGTATTTCGGTGGATGCCCGTTTGGTGCATTAAATATTATGTATAGAGAGCCAACATAATTTTCAGGTATAAGGTAAATTACGGGTTCACTTTTTTTTACCTCTGTACAGGCTGATAATAACGATATCATTGAACCAAAAAACAATATTTTAAAAAAGTGTGCTTTAAAGATGAGTTTCATCGAGTCGCCTTTTTACTTAAGTAAGCCATTAAAACAGTTTTCTAAACTCGCTTTTTCAAGCAGCATACAATGACCACTATTTGCTGGAATAGAAGTAAAACGATAATTCCAATCCGCTATTTTATGAAAGCTTAATTTAGGGTATTTATTTGCCTGTCTAAATAGTTCATCGCCTACGGTCCCTTTAAAACTACCATTATTGTTGAGAGGCAAGCGGAGTGCGCTTACAATCATTGGGTAATCAGCGTTGAGAGATAAGCTTAGTGGTGGCGCACCTTTGCGAACATGTATACCAAGAGAGATAGCTCGCCCACCAGGACCAACAATAAATGCTTCACAATTAGGAAAAGCATCGCCAGTGATATAAGTAACTATATCCATGTGACCGCTAACAGTATCAATGTCTATAATAATTTTATACTTAACATTTAAAGTTGGCACGTATGAAAAGTCTAATCTTTCTTGCATCTGAGGTGAGCCAGGCATTGCGTGATTAACTCCCCCGTATTGGCCGTCTAACCGATACTGATAAATACTATTATTAGTTGGAGGTTTTTCTTTGAGGGTAACACGCCCTTTTGGTGCTAGGTTACCAGAATATATTCTTTTCTTATCTTCCCACGGTGCTTTTGATGGATCTGATATTGTATCAATAGATACTAATTTTACTATTTTTTGTAGAAAACCGTAGACGATGCCAAATCCTTGAGGTCGTAGGTTTAATACCACTAGGTTTTAGAGAAAACCCTCGATTTATCTCCTTCAAACATTGGTCCAGACCAGCCAAAGTCTTTTTCAGGGTGAAATGAGCATATATTAATTTCGTAGTTTGCTAATTGAATAGCTATAACCTTAATTCCATTTATTGATAATTAAAAATCCGTTTCGATAATAGTAACACCAGCTTAAGAGCATAACAATTCTGTAAAAGCTTCAAAAGCACAGTATTATTGTTTGTTATCAATAAAGAATTACACGTGTCATATACACAAAGCCGCAGTATTTATTACTGTGGTTTTGTGCCTAAAAAGAATACATTGCCTAGATATGTTAGTGCTGATAACGTGATAAAACAAAACTACTTATAACTCCATGTTTTAAATTAAGGACAATAATGAACATTTCATTGGAAGATGTCACCTCTGCTAATTACGAAGAGGTATGCGATTTAGACGTTACAAAAGCGCAACAAGAATACGTAGCGTGTAATATGTGGTCGTTAGTTGAGTCTCATTATAATGTTGGGTATACCTGTAAAGCTATTTACCAAAATAATGAGCCTGTAGGCTTTTTTATGTGGGTACAAGAAACCCTTACAAAAGTTTCTATTTGGCGTTTTATGGTAGATGAACATCATCAAAATAAAGGTATTGGCCGCCAAGCATTATTAATGGCAATTGCAGAGATTAAAACGACTTCTAAGCTTGAACAAATCGAGATTTGTTATAACCCGCAAAACCCTGTAGCTAAGGATTTTTATTCTAGTTTTGGGTTTGAAGAAGTTGGCCTAGATGAAGACGAAGAAGATATGTTAGCCATTATTAATATAAAAAGTTAACCCAATTTTGTTTAGCGCGTTGCTTATTGCCATAAAAATTAGTGCTTAGTAAGGTGTGGAGGATGTTGCAGTGCTAATTTTTTTAGCTGTGTAATGCATGAAAGCGCTAAGTCATGATATTCATCATCGCTATACAATATCTCGTTTAGCAGATTAATAGATTGTATGAGTGCATTGTGCGCAGCACTTTGTTCGTCTAAAAAGTGAAGTGTGGAATAAAGGCGCTCTGTAAGTGAGGTAATTTGTATGATTTGCTGTTTATTCGCACAGTTATACATTTGAGCTAATAAGGACGCACTTTCAAGTGCACACCCCAAATACGGCAATGCTTGTGCAAATTGGTATCGTTTAAACAGCGCTTCGCCACTTAGCTGCGCATTTTGAATATCTATAATTGCTTGTTCTGGTTGACATAAAACATGTTGTTTGTGTCGAGCACATAAAAAAGGTAATGCCATGGTACGTTCCATATCTGTTTATTTTTTAAGACTGTAAAACAGAAATCCCAAAACATCAAATGATAATTGTTTTTATTTGTATTTGTAGGTTTAATGCAGTTTGTTGTGTATACTAACTTCATTGTTTTGATTCTTATTTTTATAAAAACCGATATGAAAAACCCATTTTTAGCACTTGTTTTACTCAGTGGATTATCAGGCTGCAGTATAAACACAGTATCAGTATCTCAAAGTTCATCCTTGTATAATTACGGGCTTTATAATGCAAATGGCCAGCGAGTTAATTCAATATTGTCAGAATCCACGCTTTTGAATGCCGATATTGTTTTAGTCGGTGAATGGCATACACACCCCGGTGTGCACTTATTTCAGGCTGAGCTGTTTCAGCAATTAAGCACGCAAAATAAGCCTATTGCTCTATCGCTTGAGCAATTTAGCCGCGCTGATCAGCAAACACTAAACCTTTACCTTGAGAGTAAAATTGGCGAACAATACTTAATTGATAACACTAAGGCTTGGCCTAATTATAAGAGCGATTATCGTGCGTTAGTGGAATTGGCGAAGATACAAAATAGCGATGTGATAGCTGCAAATGCGCCTAAACATATTGTTACCTGTATTGGTCGCCAAGGTATTAATTATATTAATAAGCTTGACGCACAACAGCGTAGTTTTATTGCAAAAGAGATAGATATTTCTCCAAGCCTTTATAAAGAACGCTTTATGCAATCCATGCATCATGGAACGGCGAGTAAAAACGAAAAACTTTACGCCGCGCAAGTTACTTGGGATGAAACCATGGCTGAGTCTATCGTTAACCATATTAGTGAAAATAAGGGCACACAGGTTATACATTTAGCCGGTGACTTTCATGTGAGAAATGGTGAAGGCATAGCGCGGGTAATTAAGCGAATTGCCCCAGAGCTCAATGTTGTATGGGTTTCGCCAGTATCAAAAGTACAACCTGAGCAAAATGGTTATCAATTAGAAGTTAACGCTTTGCCTGCTCGTTATGTGCAAAAAGCACATCAACAAGCGGCATTCAAAGCTTTAGTCAAGCGAGGGGAGAAAACACAGTGCCAATAATAGGTTGGCACTGTGTTTGTGTAATACACTTTTTAATATTTACTTAAGCGTAAATGTGCCTTTCATCATGGCGTAATGGCCAGGAAAAGAACAAAAGAAAGTGTAATCGGTTCCGGCGGTTAAGCCGCTGGTTTTAAAAGTAACTTCGGTTGTTTTGCCGCCGCCAATAATGTCTGTAGCACCAATCACGCGACTATCATTAGGCTTTATGTAGTGGTTGCTAAGCCCTGCTGCGTTGCCATCTGTGATAATACCTTGCATGTTTTGTTCAGTAGATAGCACCCAGTTATGACCCATTACATTGGCAGGTAATTTACCGGTGTGACTAAGTTGAACGGTCACTTGCTTACAGCTTTTAGGGGCGCTTAGTGTTTTAGTTGAAAACTGCATCATATCGTTTGCATCTATATTTAGTGTGCATTCGTCTGCATATGCAGCATTGGCACTCAGTAGCAGTGTAGTGCTGAGTAAGGCTATTAATTTTTTCATACTGTCTCCGCTAGTTGGTTTGAGCTGTTTCGAGCTTGATTTGTTAAGGCTACAAGTGCTTTTCGCACGGCTAATGGGCTATCGCACTCGTTCGCAAAATTAATAAAGTAATTACGCTTGTGGCTTTGTATATAAAAGCCTGTGGATAGTAGGCCGCTCATTATTGGGGTGTTATCGGCTACGTTATAGTGCTGCATTAATATCAGCGACATAGCATCTTGATGATCTTCATTCATATGAGTGATCATGCTTTGCTGCTGGCTTTCATCCCACTTTTTAGGCTGAGCTTGCCACTCGTTTTGCTCAAGCCAAAATATTTTTCCAAAACCGCCAATATAACGCACCCGTACTACATCTAATTGCCAAAGCTGAAAATCATGCGCATTGCGATAGCTTGCAGCCTCAGGGTACAAAGCTATATATTTATCAAGTAGCACTTCGCTTTGCTCTTTTGCCACAATAGAGCCATCACCTACGAGTGTTACTCGCCCATGTTCGTTTTGATCGCCATAATCGGCGGCATCAAAAATAGTTAGACTCATGCGTGAGTCCTGTTTTAAATTTTTGGTATGCTGAGCTATGTCACTAATAAAAAAGTAGATGCGGCCTTGTTCGTCACACATATAAGGTGTAACAGAGCCAAACGGATAGCCGCGTAAATTATTTGAAATGGTCGACATTACGCCGGCATGGGTTTTAAAAACGAGCGTACGTGCGTCGTTTAATGCTTGCTCTCTCATGAAAACTCCTGACGTTGAGAAAAAACCATGGGCGCATCGTTATAAGGATGAGGGTTAACGTGCAATTTCATGGCGTACATTTGTTGTAAGTTTTGTGCTGTTAAAACGGTATTTATAGACCCGCTTTGCAGCACTTTTTGGTTGTGTAATAAAATAGCGTTGGTTGCATAAAGGCTTGCTAAATTAAGATCGTGTATAGCAATAATGGCGCTGTTTCCTTGCTCTACAAAGGTTCTAACACAGCTAAGTAAAGTATGTTGATGACGCATATCTAGCGCTGATGTTGGCTCATCGAGCAACATTAATTTAGGCCCCGTTTGCGCAGTAAAAGCATCTAACTGGGCTAATGTGCGCGCCATATGAACTCGCTGTTGTTCGCCGCCCGAAAGCGCACTCATTCTACGTGTTAGGTAATGGGTTAAATCCATAAGTGAGGCATATTTTTGAACTTTATTGGCTTGTGTTTTAAGAGACTCTGTATAGGGATAGCGGCCCATAGCAATGAGTTCAAATACACTAAAATCAAAGCCAACATGGTTACTTTGCATCATTACAGCGCGCTTGCTAGCTAATTGCTCTTTAGAAAATGAATGCAAAGGTTTGGTATTAAATAGTATATCTCCCTCAAAGGGATGCATGCCTGCCAAAGTATGCAGTAAGGTCGATTTACCTGCGCCATTTTCGCCTATCAGTGCGACAAGTTGTCCTGCTTGGATATTGCCGCTAATACCCTCTAAAACACGATGGGTGTTAAAGCCTATATTGAGGTTGTTAAACGTGATCATGACCAATCTCGCTTATTTTTAATGATCAAATATATAAATAGTGGAGCGCCAAGTAACGCCGTTATAATGCCAATTGGCAGCTCCGCAGGCATAACAACCAAGCGTGCCAACCAATCTGAAAGTAGCAACACAATCACACCTAAAAGCATACAAAGTGGCAGCATATTTCGTAAATGTGGCCCAACCATGAGGCGTGCGATGTGAGGAACAACTAAACCAACAAAGCCAATTAAACCTGTTAGCGCAACTACCGCACCTACGCCCAATGCAACTAATATAATGACGTATAATTTAAGCTTGCTGGTATCGACACCTAAGTATTGAGCTTGTGATTCACCAATAAGAAGTAGATTCATTGGCTCTTTTAATCGCCATAGCCCGATAAGGCTCAGTAAAAGCAAAGGACTCGCTTGTTTTATATTATCCCAACTCGCACCGCCTAATGAGCCCATGGTCCAATAGTTAATTAACCGCAGTGCGCTGTCATCAGCATAAAAACTTAATAACCCAATAACAGCAAATGCCAATGCATTAATAGCGACACCGACTAATATAAGCGTATTTATATTAATTTGTTTTTGTTGTTTTGAGACTAAATATACCAGCGACGTTACTGATAATGCGCCCAAAAATGAGGCATAAGGTAAGTAGTGTTGAGCGTTAAAATTAAACTGTGCACTAAGCGCAATAAAAGCCACCGCAACCATTGCAGCGCCTGCGCTTATACCAATAATAGAGGGATCGGCAAGCGGGTTACGGCACAGCGCTTGAGTTGCAGCCCCTGTTTGCGCAAGTACTAAACCCACCATCACTGCAAGAACAAAACGAGGCAGGCGTATTTGTGTAACCACATTGATTTGTAGCGCATCAAATTGACTAAAATGCTCAGGGGCTAGCCATGCAATAGCTAAACGCCAATCCCATCCTGCGGCTCCATAGCCTATGCTAAGTAATGCTAAAGCAAAAATGCAGCCATAACTTAATAGCATCCACTTATGCGGATTACTCAGTGTTATGGCGTTAAAACGATTCAAAGTTAACGTGCTCATAAGCGTGTTTTATACTCATGCAATGCTTGAATCGCAGTTGCAATACGCGGCGACATGCCCAGTGAAAGTAAGCTGTCCATGACCAGTAATTGACACTCTTGCGCTGCTTTTAATAAACGAAGTGTAGGCTGTTTACAAAAGGCTTGTTTCCCACCAAGGCTTTGCACAACATGCGCTGGCGCCACTAAAAAATCGGGCTGACTTACAGCCAGTACTTCACTGTTAATTGCTTTAAAGCCTGTATGCGTAGCAGCTATATTGGTAATGCCCGCATAATTAAACAGCAAGTTGGGCACCGTTTCTTGTCCTGCTGCGACGAGCCCACGCTCATTAGCTGAAAGTAAAAACAAAGCGTTATGAGTCTGTGTTTTTGCTTTAGTAGGTAACGATTTTTTTATTTTAGTAATTAGGTTTTGAGCTTTTAGGTTTGCATCTAAATCACTACCAAGGTGCTTAATTAGCGCAAGCAGTTCATTTACAGATGTCGGCTTTTTATAGTGAATAACCTTCACTCCGGTTGCTTCTATTTGCTTTAGCGCCTGCTCTCTTCCTGCACCTTCAAGTGCAAGTAACGTAGTTGGGCGCATTGAAAGCACTCCCTCAGCGGCTAGGTCTCGATAGTAACCTACCTGTGGCAACTGTGTTGCTTGTTGCGGATACATACTTGATTGGTCAACCGCGACTAAACTATTTTGTTTTTCTAGTGCGTAGATTATTTCAGTTAATGTGCCGCCAGCACTGATCACACGCTCTTTCGCGAGTGCTGATTGAGTGGCTAAAGCCAGAAAAAAAATTAGGTACTTCATAACAAACTCCGATTTTATTTTTTAGTATTATAACTACTTTAATCTAAATGAAAATGATTATCATAATCAATTGATCTTATTTTGGGTTAGTTGTACCATTTAAAAGTAAATAATAACTATTATCATTTGGAGTGGAGATGAATCCCTTTTCTTTTAAATTTACAGCATTAGCCTCTTTGTTAATTAGCTCTGGTAGCGCACTGGCCGAAAATGTTATTGACGATCATATTGTGGTTAGTGGCTCTCGTTTTGAACAAAAGCTTGAAGATGTGACTGGCTCAGTAACGGTTATTACCGAACAAGATATTGAGCGTCAGCTCGCTGTAGATTTACAAACTATGTTTAAATACGATCCAAGTATCTCAAGTACTGGCAGTGGCGCAGGCGCGCAAACACTAACTGTACGAGGTGTTGGTGGCAACAGAGTTGTTTTTATTAAAGATGGAAGACGCACAAACGATGGCTACGCTGGCGGCGGCGGTTATTTAGTGGGTCGAAACTACTTTGATGTTGCAGGTGTTAAACAAGTTGAAGTTGCAAAAGGGGCGGCATCATCGCTATATGGTTCTGATGCACTAGGGGGAATTGTAGTAATAACAACTAAAGACCCGAGTGATTATTTAGTGGATCAACAAAGCTTGGTAAAAGTAGCGTTAGGCTACCAAGGCCAAAGTAATCAGGTTGCTGCTGATATTACAGCAGCAAAAGATTTAGGTGACGTTGCTATTAGCGCTGTTTATAGCCATCGCGATAGTGAAGAAGTACAAAACTACGCTGAAGATTTACCAGGTTACGATGCCCGCTCGGACGCTTTGCTGCTTAAAGTTGAGCAAAAACTTGATGAAAAACGCACCCTTAAGTATACCTTAGATTACTTTAATCAAACGACAGAGCAAGTAATCACTCCATCCATTCAAGAAACCGAAGACGAAGACACAAATATCTCATTTGCACTCGATTATGATTCAGATATGGCAACAGCTATATTTGATAAATGGTATGGGCAACTATCTTATAGTCGATACGAGCAACAAAGTGACCAAATAAGCGCAGCTAGAAATTACATCGATTATAATGACTACGGGTTTGAGCAAGATATTTTAGGCTTAAAAGCGGTATTTAGTAAGGAAGTTAAAGGAGAAAATACCGAGCATGAATTTGTCTATGGAGTAGATATTGATTTATATGATACTACTCGACCACGCTTAAAAACCCGTGTATTAAATGATGGTACTGTTGATTTTACGAATGAAAAACAAAAAGCATTTCCCGGCGCCGATACTTCTTTAGTTGGTGTATATATGCAAGACAGTATTAAATTTAACGAGACTGATTGGTCGTTAGTTGCGGGTATTCGTTACGATTATTATGCACTTGAAGCCAAAAAAGATGCGTTATACGCTGACGCCGAGCTTGATGATATTACCGAGTCTGCGTTTTCACCAAAGCTGGGTGTGATTTATCAGGTAGACGATAATTTATCTTGGTATGGGCAATATGTTCGAGGCTTTAAAATACCGCCACACGACCAAGCCTATCAAAGCCATGGTGTTGAGCCATTTTATCAAATATTACCAAACGCAGATTTAGACCCTGAAAGCAGTGACTCATTCGAGATCGGATTAAGATACGCAAGTAGCGATATTAGTGTAAATCTAAGTACTTTTTATGCTGCCTATGATGACTTTATCGAAACAACCATTGCGGGTGTTGAGCCAACTTATATTCCTAATGTAAATAAAACATTTTACCAATACCAAAATATTAGCGAAACCCAGATCAGCGGTGTAGAAGCTGGTATTGCTATGTATGTCACCGACGATATTTTATTAGAAGCCAATGTTGCTTACGTAGATGGTGAAAACAAAGACTCTGATCAGCCACTTACTAGTATTAGCCCGTTAAATGGTTCTATATTGGTAAGCACTGAGTTTGGCAATGTTAATTGGACCGCTGCTTGGCGTTTAGCTAAGGCGCAGTCTGATGTAGTACTTGATACTAATGGTAATAAAACAACACAAGGTAACGGTTATGGTGTTGTTGATTTATATGCAAATTATCAGTGGCAAGCATGGCAAATGAATGTAGGTTTACTTAATCTACTCGATAAAGAGTACGTACCGTTTGAACTTATTGCTGGTCAATCCAAAGGTACTGATTTTAGCCAATATAGCCAACCAGGACGTAATGTTTCGGCTCGGATAAGCTATCAGTTTTAATTAATATTAAAAGTTGTATATATACCAATCGGCATAAATATCTGAATAATTTAACGGATTGAATTTTTCTATGTCTAAGCTGATTGGTATAAAAAGCACTAGAAAACTCTGCGTATTGCGCCATAGTGTAAAGGGGGTTTACGCCCCCCGTGATCTTTGTACTGCTCATATCTTTCAATAACACTATGCATACATTTTCTAAAGAGTGCGCTTAAATCAATATTGGTTTACTAAAGGCACTTATGGCATGCGTATTCAACACGAGAAACCTAAGCTAATTATAAAAAGGAGATATCAGCTCGAACAGGTTACGTCACTCATATCGAAAGTATGCGTTAAACCAGCAGGATCTTTATTAATTACTATTAGGTTATTCTTTTCAATGTAAAAAGTGTATTCGCGCATCCAATTGAGTTTCGCAATTTGCTTTAGCTCATAACGGCCAAATGCTAGCGGGCAATTTAAATACGCATAATGGTAGGCTTTCCCCATCGCGCCAGGGTCTGCGGTGTTAATATAAATAGTACGATCAGTAAACGTGCTTTGTTTGTGAATATAATCAGGGGTTGATAATGAAGAACCATTGAATAAAATCCCTAAACACAAAAAAGGAATTTGTATTACACCGACTAATGTAAGAATGATAAAGAACAACCACTTAGCGATTTTATTTTTAATTATGCTTTTAATTTTTTCAGATTTGGCGAGCAGTAATATTAAACCTGTAATTACCAACACCAATTTTATATAAAGTAGATTATGGCTTAATGTATCCATAAGCCGTGGAGAGTGCCAATTTAAACCCCAAAGCGTTCCACCATGCATACTCTCCAGAAAGGGTAACAATAAACATGCCGTAATAAGAAAAATAATTAACGAGATATTATTGCTGCTTGTATCCATTGATTTTTGTCCTTTAAATCTAACCGGAGTCGCTGTTTTTTTAGTGTGATATTTATAACATAATTTAAAATGCAGCGTACCTAAAATGTTATAAACAAGATAGCTACCTAAAAGAGTAAAAGTATCTTTAAAGATGGTAAGCGGCTATTTATTATCCAAAAAAAAGCGCCTTAACCACTACATTAAGACGCTTTGGATGAAAAGCTAAATAACAAAAGTCGGGTTAAAATAGCTAATCGGGACTATGAAATTGTTAGAATTGATATGCCAATGACATCTTAAATTGAGTAGGCGCACCGGGGTAAACCCATAATGCGTTGTAGCTACTTTGAGCATATTCTTCATCAAGAATATTGTTAACACTGATATTTAACTTGGTGCGCTCGGTTAAGTTTACCTGCCCAAAAATACCAACTAGTTGATAGCTCGGTAAGTTAAATGTTAAATCGGCGGCATCGCCTAAGCGCTCACTGGTGTACTGATAACTGGCACCTAGCTCTAGCTCTTTGCCAAGAACGGCCATTTGATGGCTAAGCGTTAGATTTAAGTTATTTTTAGGCACATTGACTAATGGGCTGCCTTTTTTGATTGGCACGCCCCAATCAGCATTTATTATGTCGTTTGCCGTACTGGCATCTATATAAGCGTAAGATAAATTAAACTTTGTATCATCAGTAATATAAGTACTTAAATCAAGTTCAACACCTTTACTATTTGCTTTACCAATAGGCGCTGAAAAACCAACGTTTACAGGATCGGCTACTAACATATTACTTTTAGTGGCATCAAATAATGCTAGGGTTCCCGTTATGCCTTGGTAGCTAAATTTAGCGCCTACTTCAAATGAGTCACTGTATTCAAAGCCAAATGGGTCGCCATTTGCATCTGTGCCACTTAATGGTAAAAAGCCTTCGGAGTAGCTGCTGTATAAGGTTACAGCGTTGTTTAGTTCATATACTAAGCCTACTCGTGGACTTACCTGGCTTTGTGAACTGCTTGAAAGCACACCACTTTTGGTTTCTAAAATGTCTTGATCTACGCTATCGAATCTAAGGCCAACTAATAGTTTAATTTTATCAGTCAGATCCATTTGATCTTGAACGTATATACCATAAGCATCTTGTTGTTCGTTGTTTTCGTAGAGTAAACCTACTTCAGGACGAGCAACGTTATAATTCGGCTGATAAATATCAACTGTGTAAGTGCCATTACCGCCGCGATAACGATAAAGTCCAGTGCGTAAGTCGTATTTGTATGCGTCGGCTCCTATTAATAAGTGATGGGTAATGCCTGCGGTATCAAAATGCCCACTTAGCTCAAATTTAAGGCTGGTATCATCAACTTCATAATCGCGGTAGCGCTGTTGGCGGGTAAGTGTGTGGCCATCATCGAATAATGATTGGCGCGAGGGTGCAAGTTCAGCATCAGACGAAAACCCAGTTAGTGTAGAGCTACGGTAGTTTGCGCCTACAACGAGTGACCATTCATTGTTTATATCGTGATTTAAAGTTACTTGGTGACCACGAGAATATACTTGCGTGTCACCATCGTTTGGATTGCCTAAATAGCGTGAGCTAGGAACAGTATTAAAATTATCATTAAGTACAACAACACCACGGTCAAATAGCTGGGCTAAATCAACGTATTCAAATTCATAAGTGATACTGGTTGAAGCGTTTATTTGATGATAAATAGATGGCGTAACCACCTTTTTATGGGTGTACACCTCATCGCGGTAGCTATCGCTATCTTGCCATGCGCCATTTATTCTAAATGCTGTATTATCGTTAATGCCGTTTGTATAGTCGCCTTCAACGCGATTAAAGTTATCACTACCTAAGCTAAGCTTTAGCTCACCCTGTTGCTCAAATTGAGGTTTTTTGGTTACGATATTTACTGTACCGCCGGGCTCTGAGCGCCCGTATAGTGCAGAACCTGGGCCTTTTAATACTTCAATGTACTCAATGTTTGATACATCACGAGGGCCGCTGAATCCACGTCCACCGCTAAAACCATTAATTAAGTAACCCGATGGCATGTTTTCGTTACCCGATAATCCACGAATCGAAAAGCTATCCCATAATGCGCCACTGTTATTTTTACGTGAAATACTGGCAGAAAAATCCAGCGCATCTTGTAATTGAGTTATTCCTTTTTGATCAAGTACCGCGTTATCGAGGGTTTCGATTGATTGTGGCATTTGCTTTTGAGGAATATCGCCTCGGTAAGCTTGTTTATATGTAACCG
The DNA here is from genome assembly GCF_048401115.1 of Pseudoalteromonas sp. US3C1013. Lineage (GTDB taxonomy): Bacteria > Pseudomonadota > Gammaproteobacteria > Enterobacterales > Alteromonadaceae > Pseudoalteromonas > Pseudoalteromonas undina. The sequence goes on from NZ_CP183076.1 coordinate 62,160, forward strand.
CAATTTTCTCTATTGGTTGGCTTTGGGCAATGCTTTGTGCGCTTGCACTTAAGCAGGCTAAGTAAATTAATGAGTACTTCATAAAATGCTTTTTGGTAACGTTATATTATAACCAAAACTATAACATGTGTTACTTTATAACAAAATGTTTTTTTGCGCTCTATGTGTGCGTCTAATTTTTATACTAGCGGCTATACAGCTATCACGTTAATATGGATGAAAATAACACAATAAGAATAATATAATGTTAACAAAAACAAATGCATTAATTTACTTTTTAGCCTTTAGCAGTGGCTTTAGTATTATGGGAATAGAGCTGTTAGGTGGGCGCATTTTAGCGCCTTACTTTGGCAGTAGCGTACATATCTGGGGCAGTATTATTACGGTATTTATGCTTAGCTTATCATTCGGGTATTTACTGGGAGGGAAGCTGTCTATTCGTCATCCTTCGTTGACCAAATATGGGTTAATCTTTTTAGTTGCCAGTATTATGGTGGTGCCCATTGCTTTGTTTGCTGAGCCAATTATGGCATTTATTTTTTCGCATATTGAAGACAGCCGCTACGGCTCGTTACTCGCCTCAACCGCGTTATTTTTTATACCCACCATTATTTTAGGCATGATCTCGCCCTACTCTGTACGTTTGCTGGTTACCAATAGTGAGCGCAGCGGCCAAGTGGCTGGCGGCCTTTATTTTGTAAGTACCTTAGGCAGTGCGCTGGGCACCATTATTACCTCTTTTTATATGGTACTGGCGTTTGATGTTAACACCATTATTTTAGGTTTTGCTGGTGTGTTAGGCACGCTTGGGCTAATTGCTATTAGCTTTGATAAACTTAAAGTGCGAGAGGCCTTTTATGCACAAGCTTAAATTATTGTTTATTAGTATAATGGCGCTGCTATTTTCAGCTCACAGTATGAGTAATGTTGTGCATAAAGAGCGCTCTTTATATCGAAATTTACTCGTTGAAGAAACTGGCGATTTACGCTGTTTAAAGTTTGATGAAAAAACCCGACAAAGCAGCCAAAGTTGCATGTACATTAGCGACCCTAAAAAACTGGTATTTAATTATACTAAGCTGGCTTTTTCTAGTTTATTACTGATTGATAACCCTAAAAATGTGCTCATTATTGGTTTAGGTGGCGGTACGCTTTCTAATATGATTCATGAGCTATACCCAAAGGCACACATTGAAAATGTTGAAATAGATCCTTCGGTAATTAAAGTGGCGCGCGATTATTTTAACTTTATAGAAACCGATAACGTAACTACTAAAGTACAAGATGGGCGTATTTTTATTAAACGTTCGGCGCTTAAAAGTCAGCAATTTGATTGGATTATTTTAGATGCGTTTAATGGCGATTACATTCCTGAGCACCTACTCACAAAAGAGTTTTTTGAAGAAATAAAAAGCGTATTAGCTGAAGGCGGAATTGTTGCTGCTAACACGTTTTCATCAAGTAAACTTTATGAACATGAATCGGCAACTTATCATGCGGTATTTGGCGATTTTATTAATGTAACAGCCAATAATAATAGTAACCGTATTATTTTAGCCGGTTATAACAAAACCCCTACAGAGCAACAAATAGCACAGCGGGTTAAGCAACTAGCTCCACTACTTGCCCCTTATGATGTCGATATAGAGGCAATTAGCCAGCGTATGTTTTTCACTAAAGATGGAAAGGACTGGCCAAGTGATACTAAGGTGCTGACTGATCAATACTCTCCAGCTAATTTACTTAACTTTTAGCGGCTGATATCACATGGTCACTTATATCCGGTGACCATTACTTTAGGGTATTATTAAAAAGATAATATTTTAAGGAAACGGCAATGTACATTCACTTTATTATTCATGAACATTTTGAAGCGCCAGGCGCTTATGAAGCTTGGGCTAAAATGAATGGCCACACGCTGTCTTATACCCGTATTTATTTAGCTGAACCCTTACCTCAGCATACCGATGATATCGATTTTTTAATCGTAATGGGTGGGCCACAATCGCCCGCTACATCGCTTGCAGAATGCCCTTATTTTGATAGCAAAAAAGAACAAGCCTTTATTGCCAGTGCGATCACGGCAAACAAAGTAGTGTTGGGCGTTTGTTTGGGGTCGCAATTAATTGGTGAAGCTTTAGGCGCGACTTATCAACCTAGTCCAGAAAAGGAAATTGGTAAGTTTGCTATTACCCTCACCGATGCAGGCTTGAATCATCCGTTATTTAGCCATTTTGGCAGTGAGCTTAATGTGGGGCATTGGCATAACGATATGCCTGGGCTGACTGCTACGGCCAGTATTATTGCCTATAGCGAAGGTTGTCCAAGGCAAATAGTCGCTTATAGCGATTTAGTATTTGGTTTTCAATGCCACATGGAATTGACCACCGAGGTGGTTACCCTCCTCATTGCCAACGACGATTTAACCAATGCCCATAATTACCGCTTTGTTGAACAACCCGAAAAGCTCTTAAGTCACGATTATGATGAGATGAACAATAAGCTTTATACTTTCTTAGATAAGCTTGCCGTACACTATTTATCTAAATAATACTTATTTACATGAAGTTAAAATGCCAATTATTTACTTAGCCTGCTAACTAATGCTAAAATTTGCTGATATTCACAAGTAAGAGTTCCTATGAGTAGCAATATTCCTTTTCATGAAACACTCGATTTAACTTTATGCGGCAATATGGGTCGAGTGCACCGCTTATGTCGAGAAGCGGTAACATTAGCGGTTGAGCCGCTAGGTTTAACTCAGTCGCGTTGGACGGCAATGATCCACTTACATCATTTACCTTTAGGGGCTACGCAGCAAGCGCTGGCGACTAGCTTAGGTATTGAAATGCCCTCATTAACGCGCACCATTAAGCAATTAGAGCTGCAAAATCTAGTTATTCGACAAGTTGATGAACACGATAAACGCAGTAAAAAATTGTACTTTACCGATGAGGGTATAAAGTTATTAGAACACTTAAAAGAGTTAACAAGCGATATTAAACAGCGTTTATATGCAGGTTTAAGCACGGAGCAGCTTGATGGTATGGCGCATAGTTTAGTGCAAATGGAAGAAAACGCGCGGCGTTGTATTGTAAGCTTATCTGGAGATAAATAAGTATGACACCCGATCAAAAATTTGCTCGCTACGTTAAAGTATCGCTCGTTGGTTTTATTGTTGTATTTTTCTATTATATTGTTGCCGATGTATGGCTACCGGTTACGCCACAAGCACGGGTTTACCATCCGGTTGTGCAAATATCGCCGCAAATAAACGGCCGTGTTACCGATGTATTGGTTAGTAATAACCAAACGGTTAAAGCGGGTGATGTATTATTTGAAATAGACAAAAATACTTACCAACTAGCACTTGAGCAAGCGCAGCTCGCGCTTGATGATGCCAAACTGCAAAATAAACGACTTGATACCAACGTAAAAGCGCTGGAGGCACAAATAAGTGCAGCTAACGCTAAATTGCATGAGCAGCAGCTATTAAAAAAGCGTGGCGAAACACTCTACAAACAAAACTCTATTTCGGAGCAAGAGCTTGAAAGCATTCGTGCAAATTTTGCAGCAAGCCAATCTAATTTAGCTGCCTTTGAAGCACAGTTAGCAGAAGCTGTTTTAGCGCGTGGCGATTCAGGGCAAGATAACTTAGCACTGCGCCATGCAGCAAACCAGTTAGCACAAGCTGAGCTTAATTTATCTTATACGCAAGTGCGTGCTTTAAGTGATGGCGTTGTAGCTAATTTACAGTTACTTGAGGGCTCCTATGCGGTTGCGGGTAAGCCATTACTCGCGGTTGTAGCAAAAAAAGCAGATTTGGTAGCCGATTTTCGTGAAAAGTCACTATTAAACATGCAGCCAGGCAGTTTAGCAAAAGTGGTATTTGATAGCCGACCTGGTGAAGTATTCGACGCAAAAATTGAAATATTTGAGGCCGGTGTCAGTGACGGACAACTTAGTGCGAATGGATTGCTTAGCACCACCGAAACCAGCAATCGCTGGGTTCGGGATGCGCAGCGTCAGCGTATTCACTTAGTGCTGCCAAATAACAATCAGCTTATAAATAATATGCCCAGTGGTGCGCGTGCCACTGTGCAGTTACTTCCACAATCGGCTATAGGTCAATGGTTGGGATCAGTACAGATCCGCTTTATTAGTTGGTTACATTACATTTATTAGTGGGGCGAGTAATGACACAACATGTTAGCCAAGCGCCACAACTCGATTCAAATGGTTTACGCCAAGCGCTACGGATTGCTGGCGGCTGCACTATTGGTTTTACTTTGTGCAAGTTAATGAATTGGCCCAATGGAATATTTTTTACGGTTTACCCTATGTTACTACTCGGTTTAGTGCCAAGTATTAACAAAGGCGTGATCCGTCAATTTGTTGCCAGTGCTGCCTACAGTGCGTTTATAGTGCTTATTTTACAGGGCTTATTTTCACACTTGCCGGTGTTAATGACGCTCATTATTTTTGCTAGTTTTTGCGTGTTATTTTACTTAATGAGCTCTGGTGGTGCGTTTTTATTTGGTGCGTTAGGTGCGGTGAGTTTATCGATTCAGTTACATTTTGCCAGTCATGTTGATCAAGCTAGTAGCATTTACCCGCTTATTTTAAGTAATGGTGTGGCTATTTTTATTACTATTATTATTGCGCTCTTGATGCATGGCTTGTTTCCTGACGTGACAGCGCGACCCATGCGCGCTGTACCGCACAAGGATAAAGAAAGTATTCGTCACGAGGTGTTGTTATGTGCCACGGTCGCGACTTTGTCGTTTGTGGTTTTTCAGGTGCTTGATTTGCAAGATTCAATTTCGGCGCAAGCGGCATCTATTTTAATTTTATTTTCGCTGTGTTTTAAAGCGGCGGGCACCGCAAGTTGGCAACGTATTATTGGTACACTGATAGGTTGTAATGCTGCTTTAGTTGCGCAATTGTTTTTGTATAACCATACCGACGTTTTACTTTTTCCGGTGGCTATATTATGGATTTTATCTTTTATATTCAGTCGTTTTCATATTTTAGGTGGTGGTTCACCGGGGGTTGGGTTTGGGGTATTGACCACTTTTGGGATTTTATTTGGTCAGTCGTTAGGCCCTGGGCAAGATTTAATATACAGCGCCATGTATCGATTTAGCTCGGTGGCTGTTGCAGTAACAGTAAGCTTAAGCGCAGTGTATGTAGTGCATCGAATCCTAAACCGATTTAGCGTCACCCGCCATCATACTTATGATTAAATTAAAGGCTGCATTCGCAGCCTTTTTTATGTGCTTAACCAGAGTCAGGTTACTTAAGTTACAGCTTAATATTACCGCGGAGAGCTTTGGTTTGGCCGTGTTTGGTTTTTTTATCCATACGTTTACGCTGTGAGTTACGGCTAGGTTTGGTAGCACGACGTGCCTTATTAACCTTTGTGGCGCTTAAAATTAGATCTTTTAGCCGTTTAAGCGCATCTTCCCTGTTGAGCTCTTGAGTGCGGTGGCTCTGGGCTTTAATTATCAATACCCCTTCTTTGGTGATCCTTGAATCTTTTAAAGCAAGTAATCGTTCTTTATAAAATTCGGGCAATTTAGAGCGGTTTATATCAAAGCGTAAGTGTATAGCACTGGCTACCTTATTAACATTTTGTCCGCCAGCGCCTTGCGAGCGAATAGCGCTTAGCTCTACTTCCCATTCATCAATGGTTACGCTGTTTGAAATAGTTAACATAGTGCCCCGTTCTTTTTGCAAAAAATGTATTATAACATCAGTACATTGACTTGTGGTGATTCAACTAATTAGATAGGCGGCCATTGCTATTTACAATCTAATAATTGCTAAATAAACACATAAAAAAGAATTTACTCTACACTTACTATATTGTTTTTTAATTCGCTTTAATTATATGAAACAAATATCTATTTTAATGCTTTTGGTATGTATGCTCGCTATTTCGTATGCTGTTTATGCCAAATCATCTCAAACGTTTAGTGCTGGTGTAATTGCACAAGAACAAGTTTATCCAATTAAAGTGTTACCTTTGGGTAATTTTCAACGCTGTTTTGTTGTTGCTGCGCAAAAAGAAGATGCGCTGTATTCTGCGTGTTATATTAAAAAGAGCGCGCAATCGATTTGGGTTGCCGAATCCGCGGGAGCGCGTTGTGAAATAAAATGTGAGTCGCATTTAAACAGTGATGGCAAAACACAGGTGCAGTACTTTACTACTGATTTCTAGCAAAAATGCTGTGCCAAGGTTTCTTTATCGCGGTGGTGAGCCCTTTTATTTGTTTAACCACTTGCTTATCACACGCTGTTTGCTTTGCATTATGCGGCCCTGACAGCATCAAATAATGGGCTTCACCTTTTATTGCTTGCTTTGCTACGAACAGTGATGGATTTTCCCTTAGCAGTTTTTTATTAACTGATTTTTCAGAGGTATATGCTACGTACTGGCAAAAGTAAGTCTCAGTTTTTTGGGTTTGCATATCGCCCCACTCCCCTATTTTTCGCCACTGTGGTGAGGCATATCGCCTTGCATCAACCATAAAGCTGCCATGAAGCGCCGGTATTGAATAAACATCATTAATGGTTTGCTGTGCTTTAGCTGCATTATTATATGGGCCTGCAACGAGGTAATAGCTATCACGGTTTTCATGTTTATATAACTGCAAAGCATAGGCTGCTTTATCAATTTTATTCGCTACAATAAGTGCCGATTGAAACTTTTTGAATACGCCTAATTGCACAAAATAAGGCGTGTTTTGGTTTGCTTTAGCTGCTGTTGCTGGTTGCTTATTTAAGGTATTAGCGTTATTTGTGTATACAATGATGTCTTGCAGTATTATTGTATCGCCGCTTTTTTCAGTGATGATCTGCTCGGGAAGGTTTTTTATGGTTACGTTTTCTGATAGCTGCTCATTTTTTTCTATTTCAAGAATATAACTTCCTTGAGAAACATTAGAAAAATAATAATAACCATCATATTCAGTGACCGTTGAATATTGTTTTTCGCCGCCCTTTTCTTTAAGTACAACCGTCAGTCCTGCGATAGGTTTACTCTTTTCATTGCTCGATAGATAGATAGTCCCCTCAACCTCGTTGTAGACAACTAAAGGAATGTTTACTTTGGTTTGCCCGCCTCTATGAGCCAATGTTTTAATTTTCCCTAAAGAGGGCTGCAAGTAAGGATTAGACAACGAGCGTAAATTAACATCTAAAACTTGGCCACCGTAACTGCTTGGCAGCAAGACCTTTCCGTCATTATTGGTGTATTTATCTCGCCATAGGTAGTTGCCAGTAAAATTAACGTCTTGAATTGGCTCATCGCCTTGGTCAAAGATTTCATTTTCATTCCAATCTATGAACGAACTAACTTCTATTTGCCCTGAATTTAATGAGCGAGGAGTGTCAAAGTTAAAGTCTGCTTCTAAATGATCAAAACTAAATGTGCCATTTAAACCTAAAGAAAAGCGCCAATCACCTTGATTATCGACTTGCCCTGATACTTGTATATTAAATATCTCATGGCGGTATGTATACTGATGACTTAAAAGCGTATTTGCTGCAGAGTTAGACTGATATGTCAGCTGGGTTTGATTGAAGGTGCTTTGTGTTTGTGGCCAACGTAAACTACTTCTCAAACGAGTAAGTTCTGCGCCATTATTAGTCTGCCAATCTAAGGTGTTGGTCCATTTCCAAGAGGCAATATCCATTGAAGAATAAAGCCGGTTTATTAGGTTATTCGTATCGTCATCATAAAATAGTTGGCTTGACCATGTTCCTCCGATATAACTTTTATTGATACCTAATGAGAGTCGGTTTTTAGTGTTGGTATTTTCACGTACTTCATTGCTCCATCTCATATTCCAGTTAAGGGAGTTAAAGAAATCAGTGCGGCCATTTAGGCTCAATAACAGCCTATTTTTGAGTGAGTTCTCTTGTGCTACAAATAAAGCGCTAGAAAAGTCATTAAGGGCACTGTATTCAACATTAACACTGATGTCGTTAAAAAGTGTATCAGAAAGTAGGCCTCTAAAACCGGCAAAGTAAGCATAGCCAGCATCGAGTTGTTTTGTGGCTAGAAAACGGTAACTGCCGTGATCTGTAAGTGTATTTAGCCCCGATGATAGGTAGCTGCTGTTATCTTGGTCAGTTTGCAAATGAGTAACTTGAGCGTCATAAGTGATAAATTCACTAATGCCATATGAGAGATTGCTTTTAAAGGCATTACTCATCGCTGTTGAAGCGTTATTAGATTGATTAAAAACACTTTTATCTGTTTCTAAAAACTCTACCTGATAGCTTATTTTTCCGGGCGATAGAGCGTCTTGTCCTATTGTATATTTTTGAGTACGTGTGATTTGCTCGCCTTGTGAGCCAAAAAGTTTAATTTCAAAAATATTGTTGCCGTAAAACGTTTCAACATCGGTAAATCGAACCAAATTTTCGTCGTTAGCTTGAGTAGTGGCAATAAATTGACCATTTCGATACAGCTCCGCTTGCCAGCCCGGTAATGCGGGTTCTTCAATGGTAATGGTTGAAAAGTTTTGTGCCGAATGTGGGTTAGCATTTGAAATATAAAATCCCCGACCTTGATTTGAGCTAGTAATAAGCTGATCTGATTGAGATTGAATATCTCCCAATTGGTAGTGAATGCGTGCCAGTGAGTGATCTTGTTCACTTAAATTAAAGTCTTTAGTTACTTTTAAAAAGGTATTAGCGGTGTTTTCGTTTTTGTTGAATCGTAGTTCAGCTCGATGATGAAATAAGTCAAAGTAGCTATTAAGCCTGAGCAGCCCCTTATAACGATTATTAGATGATTTATAGCTTGCTGATAACGAATATTCAGATACCGGATAGGTCAGCGTTTGGTATTGGTCGTCTATAAAGTGATCGTATTGCAGTACTTTGGACTTAATTAGTTTTGTAATACCACTTGTTACTTGGCTGTTATTATAAGTAAGCAAGCTACTAGAAAATGAAACCTGCATCAGTGAGTAATCAAAGCGCGAGTCGGTATTTAAAAGTGTATTTATGACAGATAAATCAACATAGTGGTCGTAGTCATCGACAGCCCACAATGAAACATTTTCTGAGGGAGCTAAAGTTGAGGAAAGCTCAGTATTAAGCACCAGCTCACTTGAGTCAACTTTAGCAACCAGTGTATTTTTTGACACATTTAAGCTAATTCCCATAGTCGATTTCAGGGCGCTTATGGGCAATAGCAACTTATTTGATTTTGAATAGTAGGCTTCTAAATCTGAGACAACTGAACGCCCATTTACCCTGACATTTATAATCACAAAAGCCTCCTCATCAATAGGCCATTGATAAAGAGTCGGTAACTGCTTGGCGATGATTGCTTTAGGTGCAATTAACAGTAACGTACAAAGTAATAAGCGAGCCGCTAAACCACAGCCTAATGCCCTTATGTTTAGCACTTTCTATTTGATATTAATAGGGATCGCTAACTCGATTTTACCGCCGTAAAGCTCGTTTTCTTTGTAATTGAGTGTCAAAGGCCCAGTTACTGGGGCTTGTAAAGTGATGTATACCTTTCGACGAGATAGAGGGGTATAAACGGCCACATTGGCTATTTCACCAACCATTACATTATTCTCATCAACTAATTCAAAGTTTCCATACACAGAGCGATTCCCTGTGAGTGTTTGCCAAAATGTTAGAGTCGGGCGCCCATTTTGAGTAATTAATTGCGGGTTTATTAATTCTGAGTCAGCCTCTAATTGGCCATGACGAACGATAACAGGCACGCTGTAAGCAACCTTAGGCCTAATACTTATTCCATCAGCGTCAGGGTTTTGTGATTCAGAGGCTATGATTTTAAGCACCGCCCTGTATTCGCCAACAGCAAGCTCAGCTTTTTTGCGAACGGTCATTCTGATAGCTTGCATCCCTTTTGGGGCAATAGTGCCGCGACGTGGTGAAAACCGTAGCATGTTTTTGGCAGAGCGTCCTTCAACTTGTTGCGGAGTAACATCTATAAGCGCTCCTTCTTCGGTCATATCTTTATGGGTAACAACAAGTTTAAAATCGAGATTTTTATTAGAGGTATTGCGGATAAGTAGTGAATTATTTTTAGTACGTCCATCGAAGTATAAACGGTATTCAGACAGCGCAAGGTTGGCACTACAAATTTCAGGTAGTAAAAGAGTTAGGCAAAGGGAAGCCCAACAAAAAAGTTTAAACATCATGGGACAACTCAACAACATGATAATAAAAAGTGGAGCGCGATGCTCCACACATTTTATTTTTAATGCGCAATTGCGCAAAAAAAATAAACTGAGACTAAATTAGTAAATTACTATTGCCTCAGCTTTCATAGTCTTATTGGAAAGACACATCTACAGTGTAATCTACAGTGTAAGCAGCGCCCGCTGTCAGTGTAGAATCAACGGTCATATCACCATATACATTAACGGTAATATCTGTTGCACTTGCATCAGTAGTGAAAGGAGACGCAACATTGTCAGCAGTTGTTACACTGGTTGTTCCATCTGTAGCCGTTGTTACTGGAGCAAAAGTTAAGTTAGTGCCTGTGCTTCCAGATACAGTAATATTCATTGCTGAATTTGGCGCTAAACCAGATACAGTAATTCCACCTAATTGAATGTTTGCATCTGACGCATCACAGTCACCCGATACAACGCCAGCATTATCCATCGTACATGTTGAACTTGTAGATAAGCGAATTTTACCAAAGTGCAGTGCGCTATCTTCTGCAAAAGTAGGCTCAGTCCAACCGTTTACACTTGCTTGAAATGTTTGGTTAGATGCAAGTAAAGAAGTTGATGAGATTGCTAGTAAAGCGGAAGCAGCAAAGATTTTTTTATTCATAGTTTTTCCATTTTTAAAAATTATTATTTTTTTACTTCCGTGCAAATTAGTTTAGAGGGTTATCTCAGTCCATTGTTTCGGATTTAAACACAATTGTTATCAAAATGAAATCTTTTGTTAACGTTAAGGCTTTTTAAAAGAGATAAGCAGTATGAAGTTATTAATTTTGACCAGCAAAATGCAACAAGAAAAATAGCGCCGATGTAAATTATATTTTAACGCTAGAGGGAGTTATTTTAAGGCATAGTCATAGTGACTTAACTTATTTTGAATCTATATAGATGTTTATAAACTATTTTTAATCTTTCAGAACCATTTTGTAGTTTTGTATGGCTGGAGGCCTGTGCTTAAGCAGTAAAATAAAGTGGCTGCAACATCTATGCGACATGTTTATTTATTGAGCATAATTTACGCATTGCATCTCTATTGTTATTTGCTCAATTAAAATCATTACGGATTAAACCGCAATTATCAAAGATCAGATTTTTACTAACACGTCGGTTTAAAAGTATGAAATTTAATTTTCCAAGCCTGTTTTTTCATCGTTTTTGGTGGTTTTTTAGCCCTCTACGGTAATAAGTTAGTAAAAAATCGGTTTATATCAGTGGTATTTTATCCCTTGTTGGTAAAATACTGATCCAGTGTTATTTGAGGGAAATTTAAAGCTTAAAAGGTCTTTAATTATTAGCTGCTTGTATCAAACTTTCTTGTTAGGCCATGTAAAAACTGATTCATGAGAGTGCTTTAGCTAACTTTTAATTTCATACACTGACGTGTATTTACTGCGGCTTTATGTATTTAGTAGATAACAACAACGCATTCAGAACAAACAATCACTCATACAGGTTATTTTATAGTTAATTTGTAATCTAATTACAGATCACTATTTAACTAACTCAATTTAATGCTTATCACTGCATTTAAATACAAATAAGAATTACTATCTTTTGTATTTGTTGGCGTTATAATATCGCCATCTTTTTTAGCTATGTTTAAAAGGAATTTGCAGTATATGCAGGCCTCTAACCGTCTTTTAGACTTTCCCAAACCCGTATTTTCTATGTTATGGCAATTTATTCAGCGCTTTAACTATGAATTAGCGGTTTTATCGCGTTTTTTTATTGCCATTGTGGGCGGGTATTTTTTTACTGCCGTCAGTGTGTCGCTGTTAAGTGTTGTGGTGCCGGTCTCTAAAGTTGACGCGGTTCTTTTAAGTGTGTCTGCGAGTATTTTAATTTATGCACTGGTGTTTATTTATAGTTTTTATCTTCAGTCGTTAAAAACAGTTTGGATCAGTATTTTACTAAGTGTTGCAGTGCAATTTTTTATATTGTCGTTAATGAAGGGATGGTTATGAAAGGGAGTTTTTTTCGCTCAATGACCTGGTTACATACATGGGTAGGTTTACTCGTGTGTTGGTTACTGTATTTAATATTTTTTGCAGGCACCATCAGCTTTTTTAGAGATGAAGTTAGTTTATGGAATCAGCCAAGTATTCATAATATTGAGCAGCAGGCAGACCGTATTGGCGCGCAAAAGCAACAAATAATAAGTGGCGTTGAGTATTTAAATACCCAAGCACCTAATGCCCCTAATTGGCGTATAACCCTTCCTGAAGAGCGTGTACCCTATTTAACGTATGGTTATGCTAAGCCAAAAGAGCCTGAGCAGCGCAGAGCCTCTTTTGAAAATACCCGTTTAGATCCAAATAATATGCAGCCTTTAGCTCCTTTTACAGATACCCGAGGGGGAAATTTCTTTTATCGCCTGCATTTTGATTTACATTATATTGATGTAAAAACAGCGCGTTGGATTGTGTGCTTTGCAAGCTTGTTTATGCTTATTGCATTGATATCAGGGATAGTAATTCATAAACGAATTTTTAAAGATATGTTTGTTTTTAGAGCTAATAAAGGCAGTCGTAGCTGGTTAGATGTACATAATTTAAGTTCTGTATTTGCCTTACCGTTTCATTTAATGATTACCTATACCGGCATTATTACTCTGATATTCATGATATTTCCCTACCCCGCGCAAACCGTTTATGAAAATGGAATACGTGGTTTTTTCAATGATGTTTCGCCAAGTAGTCCTGTAACAGAATCATTGCAAGGTACTGCACCTTTAGTGCCTATCAATACTGTTTTAGATCAGGTTTATACTAAGTGGCCAGAGGCTGATATAACTCGGGTAATTATTAATAACCCGAATAAAGCCGCTGCAACTATTATGGTTTTGGTGAGCCCTGGGAAAACATTAAGGGATCAATCACCCCGTTTAATTTTTAGCGGAGCGAGTGGTGAGCTTGTTGCTCAAACTGATGATGAACTCACTGGCAGTAAGGCGCTATATGAATCATTAAACTCAATGCATACTGGGCGTTTAGCAGAACCATTATTACGTGTTTTATATTTTTTAGGCGGCATTGCCGGCTGCATAATGATAGCGACAGGCTGCATAATGTGGGCTAAGCGCTTACGCGAAAGAATGAAAAAAAATACTCAGCCATCTTGGGGGCTAAAGCTAGTTGAAGGGTTAAATCTAGGAACATTGATGGGACTACCCTTGGCTACATCGGCTTTCTTTTTGGCTAATCGTTTACTCAGTAAACAGGTTGCTGAGCGCGCGGATAAAGAAATACTCGCTTTCTTTTTAACTTGGCTATGTGTGTTCATCATTGCCTTTGTAAAGCGTGACAAGTTGCAGTGGTGTGTGATGGCTGCCATAAACAGTATTGCTTGCTTTAGTGTGCCACTTGTTAATGCGCTAACAACACAGGGTAATATAATCAGTTACTTGCGTAACGAGCAGTGGGCATTATTTATGTTTGATAGCCTTTTTCTAGCAATTGGTTTGCTGTTTTTGTTACAAACCGAAAAATTACGTACTGCTCTGCAAGCTAAAAAACCAACTCCAATAAATACTGAGGAGCAAAAAGTATGATTACCTTGCTTCCTTTTAGTTTATGTTTGGTGGCTTTTAACTGCTTTGCGCTGGCTAAGTTTAATCATTTTAAGGATGTTTTTAATAAGCGCCCCACTCAACAGCAGCGTTTGGTTTTATTGAGTGTTGCTTGGATCAGTATTTTACTAAGTTTGCTGTTATGTGTTAACGAATTACAAGGTTATGGTGGTTTGCAGTTTTGTGGCTATATGACGTTAAGTGCTTTAATTGTAATGACTTTTTATAGCTTTTTGGTGAGGTTAACTAAACTTTTTAACTTACTCATATTAGTAATATTGGCCATGAGTACGTTATTTTTTGGTTTTAATGGGCTTTAGTTAGTAAAAACCTGATCCCAAAAAAACAGGCTAAATTGCGTAAAAAAAATGGCAAGCCATCAGGCTTGCCAATTAAAAAGGGGGATTGTCATTATGTCTTCACCTGCTTGTTTCTTTGCAGATGCAGTCACTATAGTCTTGCTTTATTTAACTTACCTTACAGTAAGGTGATCGTTTTATTACAGCTTAGACTATTTATCAATTCAACTTGTAAACCCCCTTTACAGCGCTTTTTGATTTACCCAAATAATTTCGTCAGTTGCAAAACCAAGCGCCTTTACTTGGCTTAAAAAGTGCTGCTTAAGCTCTTTGCTTACTGTTGGTGTGCGTGATAAAAACCACAAGTAATCTTTGCTATAGCTTGTTATAAAGGCATACTGATAATCAGGCTGGTCAAGTTCAAAAATAATATAGGCACCATAAAACGGGCCAAAAAATGACACTTTAAAATGCCCTGTATCGGCATTTTCAACAAATTTAGCTATGCCTTCAGCTTGGTCCCAACGCTGCTCTTCACTAATAAATCCTTTGTTTAATACCTTTACTGTTCCATCATCGTTAATTGAATAAGTGGCTGTTACTTGCTCCATACCTTGTTCAAAAGAGTGGTCTAATCGTGCTATCTCATACCACTTGCCTTGGTACTTTTCTAAATCAAAGTTTTTAACAGGGGTTATTCCTTCCGGTGCGCTGGTACAGGCACTGAGTAAAAACACGGCGGTAATAAATAATGCGGTTTTAAAAGCGAGCTTCATGTTGTTTCCTTTTCTTTAGAAATTGCTATAGGATCGCTCTAATACTAAAGCAATTTAAAGAATTTAGCATGAAAATTTGGGTTGATGCTGACGCTTGTCCGGTGGTAATAAAAGAAATCTTATTTAGAGCTGCAGAGCGTACGCAAACAGAAACTATACTGGTTGCAAATCATGCCATGCGCATTCCACCGTCAAAATTTATTAGTCGACTACAAGTGTCATCAGGGTTTGATGTTGCTGATGATGAAATAGTTAAACGAATTGAAAAGGGTGATTTAGTGATCACTGGAGATATCCCGCTAGCTAGCGAAGTGATTGATAACGGCGGCCAAGCGCTTAATCCGCGCGGTGAGCTTTACACTCCTGAAAACATTCGCTCTTTACTAAATGTACGTGATTTTATGGATACTATGCGCTCAAGCGGCGTAGAAATGAGTGGTGGGCCGCCTCCATTGAGCCAAAGTGACAGACAAAACTTTGCTAACAACCTTGATCGTATTTTAGCGCAAAATAAGAGTAGTTAAGGTGAGCAGCCAGTTAATAGGGTTAGGTGATAATTCATTTAGAGTTGGCGTGTATGTAGCAAAAGCCCCACCTATGCCTTACTTTGAAGCACTTGCGCAGTTAGAGCCTGTGGCTAGTGGGCAAATAAATAGCATAAATCAGCACTGTGGCAATGGCTGGCGAAAAGTCTTTAATGTGTACGCCAAAGTGTTATTTGCGCTGCCAAGCGAGCATTACTCATTTGCTAAACAAGCAGTAAGCTGGCAAGCATATCGAGATGAGCTGTTGTTACAACAGCATAGCGGGACTGCATTACTATTTAGCACACCGGTGCTTACTGAGAGTAAAAACCAGTTGCACATTCTTGCTGGGCGAACTCACGCTAAAAACTTAATACAACAAGGTAAATTAAACGCCCAATTTGATTGGCTTGATGATGAGTTTGCTATAGATAAAAGCCAGAATATTATTGTGTGCCCCTATTTTGATTATAGACAGCTGAGTAATATTAAAATTGCCCGTTTGAGTGAATTAGTGGCTCAGCTAAGATAAGCCACTTTCTTTTTTGCTACTGTTACACGACGTGAGTTAGTTTTTGTGCGCTATCAACTAGCATTAG
Organism: Pseudoalteromonas sp. US3C1013; assembly: GCF_048401115.1. Taxonomy (GTDB): domain Bacteria; phylum Pseudomonadota; class Gammaproteobacteria; order Enterobacterales; family Alteromonadaceae; genus Pseudoalteromonas; species Pseudoalteromonas undina. The sequence goes on from NZ_CP183076.1 coordinate 78,161, forward strand.
TGAGCCCAAAATAAACAGTACACATGCCGATGCACGCCCAAACTTAAGCGACAATGCGGGATTGTTACTAAGGATTTTTCTGGCACTTATCCCTATTAACCAATACACCAACGCACAGCCTACTAAATGAATTACACTCAGTACCAGCAATTGTTCAGTGATAGAAAACGATAAAGTTGGCAACACAAACTGTGGTAACAAGGCTAAAAATAACAGCATTACTTTAGGGTTTAAACCACTAATAATAAAACCCTTTCTCATCCACTTTAGAGGGGTGTCTGAGGTGTGTTGTTGGCCATCGTTATAGGCAGCAGGCATAGGAGGAAATCGGTACAGTGATGTAGCAATCCAAATTATGTATAAAGCGCCGAACAAGGTTAACAGCTTTATAAAAATAGCATGTGATGCTAATAGCGCACCTAACCCTACCACCACAATTAAACTGGCCATTAAATGCCCAAGTATTAACCCTGACACCGCAGGAACAATTTTATCGCCTGCTATTCCTGCACTAATTGTATAAGCCCAATCTGCACCAGGGGTGAGAACAAACAAAATTGATACCAGCCAAAAAGAAAAAATAATATTAATATCCATAGCGCCATAACCTAAAATAAGTGAGTAGCTATTTTATTTCTTTCTGATGAGTAAAAGTTACTGTATTTTACTAATATAAGCGTTCATTTTAGGAAATAATTAACTATGGATACCATGGATAGGAAAATTCTTGCCGAATTACAAGTTGATGGCAGACTTACCCTCTCTGAATTGGCTGATCGTGTTGGGCTAAGCGTGTCGCCCTGTCACCGTCGTGTTAAAGAGCTTGAGAAAAGCAAAGCAATTGTGGGTTACCGCACCGAAATATCACCTGAGAAAGTGGGTTTAAACTTTTCTGCGTTAGTATTTATTACTATTAAAGAGGGCGATAAAGTGTCGTTAAGCAAATTAGAGCAAGCAGTGGATGCTATTCCTCAGATCACCAATGCTCAGCGGCTATTCGGTACACCTGATTACCTGTTACATGTCGTTACTAAAGATTTAGCCGCGTTTCAGCAACTCTACGATGACAAGCTATCAGCCCTACCAGGTGTACAACGTTTAACCTCAACCATTGTAATGAAAGATATTGTAAGAGCGCGTAATTTGCACTTTTAACAGGTTACGTTTTAACACGAAGTTTAAAAAGTTAAGCCGATGACGCTGTAAAGCCTATTATGAGAGGCTTTACAGTTGTATATAAAAATAAAGTATAAATAAAGCTTGTTATAAACTGTATTGCTGTTATTCTGCTTGCCATCGGGTTGATAGAAAGCCCAGTTTATTTGTAAGTACCACGTTGTTATTAGTAATAATCCTTCGCGATATCCTCAAGTTAAATGTTTGTTTTCTTCCTGTTAAACGCCTATTTTAAGGCAATTTTTTATTTATTTTTTTAGGATATTATTATGTCTAATACAACTACTGGTACTGTAAAATTTTTCAACGAAGCTAAAGGTTTTGGTTTTATTGAGCAAGAGTCTGGCCCAGACGTTTTCGCACATTTCAGCGCAATCTCAGGCGACGGTTTCAAAACTTTAGCTGAAGGCCAAAAAGTACAGTTCAGCGTAACTCAAGGTCAAAAAGGCCCGCAAGCTGAAAACATCGTTTGCATCTAATTTAAAGGGAGTGGGCTTTAAAGCGCACTCACCACGCTAAACTAACGTTAAGCGATAAAGCTAATATCAATACGATATTAGCTTTTTTTTTGCAAAAAATTTATACCACGTACCCACTAAAACCAAGTGCTTTAAAGTACAGTTTTGGAATGCCAAAGCCACATTCATTAAGTAACTCACTAAAACGCATCCGATCAAGCGGGTAAAACTCACGCTCTAAGTTATGTGCCATTTGCGTTTTTCCTGCTTCACTAAGGCCAAGCTCTTTGCATGTATTAAGTTGTGCCTCTCGTTCAAACGGGGTTTCTGGGCGCATTAAATCAGCAATAAATACTGGTGCAGATTTTTTAAGATTATTTTTAATCCCCTTTAATAACTGCTTCTTATCGCCGTTATCTTCAACAAAATGCATCACCAATAAACATAATACCGCGTCGGCTTTAACTTTTAATTTATCTACTGGTTGGCACTCAATGCTGATACGTGCATCAATACCTTGCTCTATAAAGCGTTGCTTAGCAATGGCTAACATGTCGGCCGAGGTATCTTGAGCGGTAAACTGCCATGTAGAATTAAGATTCGCCAGCGCTGCGATTTCTTTACCTGTACCTGCGCCTACCACTAAAATATGGGCGTTATCAGTTAACGTAGCGCTTAGCTGTGCGTTGGTTAGTTGATGTAATAGCTCGTAACCTGGGACTAAACGGGTAATACGGTTATCATACTCTTGTGCTTCTTCGCCTGTAAAAGTGGGCATACTATTTCCTTAAATTACGTTTATGGTGGAGTATCCACCCGGTTTTTTAGCGACATGAATTTGCGTTGCAACGCGTTCGCTCATTTCACTTACATGTGAAATCACACCGACCTTTCTACCTTGCGCTTGCAGTGAATCTAGCGCGTCCATTGCAATACTAAGTGTTTCACTATCTAGTGTACCAAAGCCTTCGTCAACAAATAACGAGTTAATTTGCACTTTGTTTGAAGATAAAGAAGCCAGCCCTAATGCAAGTGCTAACGATACTAAAAATGATTCTCCGCCAGAGAGTGTGTTTACAGAACGTTGTTCATCGGCCATATCGCGGTCAATAATCGCTATATCAAGTGAATCAGCTATTGCTGTGAGTTCGTAACGCTTATTCAGCGTTTTTAAATGGCTATTAGCATAATGCAGCAATATTTTTAGTGTTTGTGTTTGCGCTAAATTACGCATTGTTTTGCCGGTTGCATCACCGAGCACTTTATTAAGTAAATGCCATTGTTCTACTTGTTGTTTAAGCTTGCTTAGCTCAGCCTGCTTGCCCTCAAGAGCTTTTGCATTTTGGTTGTGCTGCTCGATGGCAGTATTAATCGTAAGTAAGTTATTGTGTAATTGTGTTTGCTGCACAGTTAATTGAGTTTGTTGCTCAATTAACTGTGCTTCGCTGTGTGCTGGCTTATTATTTTGCTGATGCTGCTCATTGGCATTTTGCTGTTGTTTTAGCGCGGCATGAGCATCAACTAATGCTTGAGATAACTGCTCGCTATGCTTTAGCTGCTCTTTAATATCGTCATTACTTATAGCCAGTAGCATCTCGATTTGCTGATGGCTAATATCAGCATAAAGCGCGCTAAATTCTTCAAACCAAGCACTATAGCGTCTTTCAAGTGTGGTTAGCTCTTGGCTGTTATCGGCGAAGCGCTGCTCAAGGTTTTTAAGCGTAATAGTGTGCTCATCGCGCTGTTTTACGGCGCTATCGTGTGCCTGTTGACTCTGATTTAATTCACCCTGACACTGCTCTACTTGCCTATTCAGCTGAGCCTGGTAGTCATCAGCGCTGATCGTTTGGTTATCGAATAACGCTAAGCGCTGTTGCTGAGTATTGTTGTGTTGTTGCTGTGCTTTAGTTAAATCGTCGTTGAGCGTGCTAATTTGCTGCTCAGCTTTAGTAATAAGGGGAGTTAGTTGCTGCAGCTGTAAATTAGCGCTGTCTAATTGCTTTTGAGTTTGCTCAAGTTGTAGTTGCTGATGTTGATACTGCTCTACTTGCTCACCTAGCTCGCTTAGCGTTAACGCGCCAGTTTGCAATGTTTGCCAAAATTGACTGTTTTCAAAATGAGAATTCAGCTCACTTATAAGTGCTTCGCGTTGGCTCAGCAATTCCTGGTGCTTATTATTAAGCATGGTGAGCTGATTGTTCAGTTCAACATGCTGGGTATTTAATTGTTGCTGAGCAGTCTGTTCTTTTTTAACCGTGTTTTGCAGTTGGTTAACCGTTTCTTGCAACTGGCTTTGTTGTTTTTGTGCTGCAAAGTACTGCGCTTTTTGCTCGCTTAATTGTTTATGGGTGTCATCAAGCTGCTCAACGCTCAAGTCATTAAGATCTGTTTTAGCCGCTTGCATGGTGTTTTTAATGTCTAACATTTTGGCTTGGGCATCAGCAATCGCTTGGCTTTGCTGCTTATGCTCTGCGACTAAAACAGCATGCTGCGTTTGATGTTGATGTAGCTGGGTTTGTGCATCTAAGTGCTGCTGCTTAGCGCCAGTATAAGTATTTTCAAAGTCGGTTATTAAGTTATTAAAAGGTTGGCTTTGATTGTTTGCAAACGGGTGCTCAGTGGCTCCACAAACCGCACATGCCTCATTAGGCAGTAGTTGTGCGCGTAAATGTTCAACATGTTCACTCGCACGCAGCCGTGCTTGATTAAGCGATTGCTCGGTGTGTTTAAGTGCTTGCTCTTTTCTGCTTAATTGCTCACGCAGTGTGATGTTAGTTTGTTCACTCTGAGTTAGCTTTTCTGCTGTAGTACTTTGTTGCTGCACTGTGTGCTTTAGTTCTTGATTAAATTGCTTATAACGCGCTCGTTGCTCTTTTAAATAATCAATATTTTTAAGCTGATTATCACACTGCTCAATATTGAATTGCTCTTGCTGTTGGGTGAGCTTATTTAGATTTTGTTGTTCAGTGCTTAGTGCGTGCTCTGCATGTTCTAACTGTTTATTTTGCTCGTTGAGCTTGGTAGCGAGAGTGCTTAGCTGCAAAGTAATAGTTTGCTTTTGTTGCTCGAGTGTTTTTAATTGCGTTGTGGTATTAAAAAACTGCTTAAAGCTGTGACTAAAATAGTTCCAATCAGTGGCCAATGGCTTTAGTTGATTGTTTTCTTGTAACCACTGCTGATGGTGAGTGCTTTGTGTTGTTGCCTGCTCCACGCTGAGATTATTTTGTTGTAGCTGCTGTTGTAACTCGTTTAGTTGTTGCTGCTCTTTGGCTTTTTGTTGTGTCAGGCTTGTTATACTTTGCGTAAAAATAGCTAATTGACTGTCGAGCTCACGTGCTTTTGTTATGACTGGTTCAGCTGTTTGTTGTTGTTGTTTTGCTGTTGCTAATTCGCTTTGTTGTTTTTTAACCTTACTTGCTTGTTCATTAATAAGCGCGGCATGATCCAGCGCGTTTAATTCCTTAATTTGCGAATTTAACTGGCTGTTTTGCACCGTTAAGCTTTTAAAGCGCTGGCGATTATCTTTAATTTCAAGCGCACTTTGTGCTTGTTTTGCTTGCTCAGTTTGTGCTTTAACCGCATTTAGTGCATCACTTGCTTGTTGCTCGTTTTGTTGAGCGGCTGTTAATGCTTGCTCTAAACTGTGTGCTTGTTTATACCAATTAATACCCTGCTCTGTGCTGGCCAACGTTGTTTTTATGTGTTCAGTTTGTTTTTTTAGTTCATCAAGAGTGTGCTTCTTCTCACTTAGCTCTTCATCAGACAATAACGCATAACTGGCTAAGCTGGCTGTTAGTAATTCAAATTTATCTTTAACTGCTTTATTACGCTCAAATATACGTTGACCAATTCGACTAAATTTATCGGTGCCAGTAAGGCACTCTAAAAGTTGTGCGCGCTCATCGCCGGTGGCTTTTAAAAAGGCGGCAAACTCATGTTGTGCTAGTAGCACTGCACGGGAGAATTGCTCAAAAGTGAGGCCTATTTTATTTTCAATGGCTTTGATGGTGGTGCTTTTGTCGGCAATTAAGGTTTCATCAGGTAAGCTATGCAAAGTATGCTCTGCCACTTTTAGTTTGCCGGTTACTTTTTTATGCGTGCGTTGAATACTGTAGCGTGCTCTATAAAGTTGCTGATCTTGCCCGCTAAAGTCCACTTCCGCATAGCCTTCCCATTTCCCACGGCGCAATAAATTGCGGGCATCGTTAAGCTTTATGTTGTCGCCGTTAAAATCAATTAGGTTACCTTTGTCGCCTTTCAAACGAGCAGTTTTCGTATAAAGCGCTAAACAAATGGCATCAAGTACGGTACTTTTTCCCGCGCCGGTGTCACCTGTAATAGCAAATAAACCTGCGTCTTTGAGTGGGGATGCTAAAAAGTCGATTTCGGCATCAGCAATGGAGGCTAAGTTATGAATACGCACGGCGGTTATTTTCATAGTAGCTGCTCCTGTTCAAGTTCATCAATAACGTCGGTTAATAGTGCTTTTAATTCACTGGGAACAGTTTCGCCAGCCATATCTTTGTCGTTATTAAAGGCTTGTTCGAGCAAATTAATTGGGTTGAGCATTTCCACAAAGCTTAAATCCTCAAATACCGTTTCTGAAGAATTATTCACTTGCTGATCGCGTACCCGTTCTATACCACAAAAGTTAACCTGCTTGCCTTTTAGTGCTTGTTCAATTTGTTCACGAAAAGTGGTATCGATATCACTGGATTTTAGCTTTACTCGTAAATATGGCGCTATTTCGTATTGTTGTGTATCGAGTGCTTTTATTTGCTCGCATAGCTTGGCTAAAGGGACGCACTCCCCCTCGGGTAATACAATTACTTCAGCGAGCCTAGGAATGTAAAGGGGGTTTACAGTAGTGCTTAGCGGTTGGTCTTTTTGTCCGTTAAACTTAACCACATTGACTTGATGGGTGTATTTCCTTTCTGAAAACGACATTGGAATAGGCGTACCGCTGTAGCGAATATGCTCATTTTTAGCCACTAACTGCGCTTTGTGTAAATGCCCTAGCGCTACGTAATTGGCATGCTTACCAAATACTGACGCTGAAATGGCTTCTTCACCGCCAATAACTAAGTTACGCTCAGAGTCACCAGAAATATTTCCACCTTTGGCATGCAAGTGACCCATAACAATTAAAGGCGTACTTTCATCGGTAAGCGTTAATGCATGTTCAAATGCTAGTTGGTAAGCTTTAGCAACGCCTTGTGCGTAACTAGGGCCACCCTCGCTCTGGCTAAGCGTACTTATATCGCTGGTTCGTAAAAACGGCATAGCGATTACTACAGCGTGTTTGTCGTTATCATTAATTGTTATTACCACGTCATTTGGATTGGCGGGATCAAACCGGCCTACAACATGGGTATCAAACTGGGCTAATAAAGGCTGAGCAGCCAAAATACGATTAGCAGAGTCATGATTGCCAGCAATTATAACCACGTGTAATTGCGGACACTGTGCTTTGGCATTTTTTATAAATTGATAGAGTTGGTTTTCGGCGCTAGCACTGGGGGTGGCGGTATGATAAATGTCGCCTGCAACAAGCAATAAATCGATTTGTTGGCTAACGAGGGTGGTTAATAACCAAGAGAAAAAAGCATGATGTTCATGACGGCGATCATGTTCATAAAATTGCTGACCTAAGTGCCAGTCTGAAGTGTGAAGAACTTTCATTTTGCGCTCTTAAAAAACCATAAGAGCGCCAATATACCCAAGGCAATTAAAGATGCAAGTATCGCTTTAGGTTAAAGTATACCAAGCAATAAAAATAACTGGCAAAGCAGCAAGGGCTATTGTTAAAGGCCACTTTAATGCCTTCGCTTTTTTGGCCTGTAATACTGCTAGTGCGTTTGTTTCATTACAAGCAGCCACTTTATCAATATACAGGTAGCCTGAGTTAATATACTGCTTACAATTTTGCACGTCTGCTGGTATTGCAATTAGTTTTTGCTGCTTTTTTAGGACATAAAAATCCATAAACTCACCACACTTAATACGACTAGTTAGAACAAAAAATATTTGAGAGAAACACTAAAAAAGTACCCTCAAATTAAAAAAGTGGGCGATTCTAATTACAAACCATAGTAAAGATCAACCTAAAACTGCGTTTTTTAGTATTTTTAATGAAAATAGCTGTGTTTTTTCATTTTATCTCTACTTTTAGTGAAACTCAGCCTATTTTGTAAACCCCCTTTACAGCTTAGTTTTTTATGTAAATTGCTAAACAATTTAGTTAAATGTTGTTGTGTAAAACCGTGTTTTTTATATTCATATAAAAGTGTGGAATATCACCCTATAAAAGCAGGGTTTTATCGCTATTTTATTGAAGCTTAGCTGTAAATTTGTCACAGTAGCGTCACTAAAATCGATCAGGATTAACAATGAAGAAAAATTTATTTACATTGAGTTCGTTTGTATTGCCTTTGGCAATGGCGAGCTCTGTGATGGCCTCATCTGTTGAACAGACTAAAGGCAGCTATGTTGATAAGTTTCGTCAACTAGATGAAGCTTTGCCTACCCCTAATGTTTACCGCAGTGCCGCAGGTGCACCAGCAGAAAATTACTGGCAACAACGCGTTGATTACGATATTGATGTAAAGCTTGATGAGCAAAAGCGTCGTTTAACGGGGAGTCAAACAATTGAATACAAAAATAACTCACCGCATACGCTTAAATATTTATGGCTACAGCTTGATCAAAACATTTTTAAAAATGACTCGATTGCAGAAACCACGCAAACTTTTAAAAGTACCCTACAAAACGAACCTGATGCCAAGCCTGCTAAATTAAGCTTAGGTGATTTACGTCGTCAGCAGTTTATGAACGACAATGAGCTAGGTTACACCATTAGCAATGTTAAAGATGAAGATGGTAAAGCGCTGCGTGTAACGGTTGTTGATACTCTAATGCGTATAGATTTAAACACGCCACTTAAACCGGGTAAAGATGTTGAGTTTAGCATGGACTTCGCGTTTAACTTGGTTGAAGAAGATGCGGTAGGTGCACGTGCAGGTTATGAACACTTTGAAGAAGACGGTAACGATATTTTCCTAGTGGCACAGTGGTTCCCTCGTTTAGCTGCGTATACCGATTACGAAGCATGGACCAACAAACCATTTCTAGGTAGCGGTGAATTCACCTTGGAATTTGGCGACTACGACGTTGAAATTACGGTTCCTGCAGATCATATTGTATCGGCAACCGGTAAGCTTGATAACCCTAGCTCAGTTTTAACCAGTACTCAGCGCAAGCGTTTAAAAAAAGCTGAAACAGCAAAACGTCCTGTATTTGTAGTTACTGAAGAAGAAGCGCTCGAAAACGAAAAAGCAGGTACAGACAAAACAAAAACATGGCATTTTAAAGCAGAGAATGTCCGTGATTTTGCATGGGCGTCGTCACGTAAATTTATGTGGGATGCTAAAGGTTACCAACAAGGGGGGAATGAGCAACCACTGGTTATGGCTATGTCGTTTTTCCCTAAAGAAGGTGGCGATTTATGGAAGAAGTATTCAACTGAATCTGTGGTACATACCATGGAAGTATATTCAAAATACTCATTTGATTACCCGTACCCAACTGCACAGTCAGTCAATGGCCCAGTAGGGGGTATGGAATACCCAATGATCACTTTTAATGGTCCACGTACAGATTTACAAGACGATGGCTCGCGTACTTATTCTCAAGCAGAAAAGCGCTTTTTAATCGGCGTTGTTATCCACGAAGTGGGGCATATTTATTTCCCTATGATTGTAAACTCAGATGAGCGTCAGTGGACCTGGATGGATGAAGGTTTAAATAGCTTTTTAGATGGTGTTGCTGGGCGTGAATGGGATCCAACCATTCCTTGGGGTGTTGAGCCACGTGATATTGTGGCGTACATGAAGTCTGAAACTCAAGTGCCAATTATGACGCAATCAGACAGTGTGCTTCGTTTAGGGCCTAATGCCTATACTAAACCAGCCGCGGCATTAAATATTTTACGTGAAGTTATTTTAGGTCGTGAATTATTTGATTTTGCGTTTAAAGAATATGCTCAGCGCTGGAAATATAAGCGCCCTACTCCGGCAGATTTTTTCCGTACTATGGAAGAAGCGTCAGGTGTTGATTTAGATTGGTTCTGGCGTGGTTGGTTCTACACTACAGACCATGTTGATATCTCGCTTGATAAAGTATATCAATTACGGTTAGACACAAAAAACCCTGATATCGACTTTAATCGTTTACGTGATATTGAAGCGAATAAGCCAAGCTCATTATTTGTTGAGCGTAATCGAGCCGAAGGTAAAAAAACCTGGGTTGAGAAAAATCCAGATGTAACCGATTTTTATGACGAAAACGATCGCTTTACGGTTACTAATAAAGAGCGTAATTCGTACAACAAATTTTTAAAAGGCTTAAAACCGTGGGAGCGTAAAACACTCGATCGCGCATTAGAAGAAGACAAAAACTACTATGTTATGGAGTTTTCAAATCTAGGCGGCCTTGTGATGCCGATTCTTTTAGAGCTAACTTATGAAGATGGCACTAAAGAAGAGCGTTACATTCCTGCAGAAATTTGGCGCCGTAACCACAAAAACGTACAAAAACTGATTATTACCGACAAAAACAAACCGCTCACCTCAGTAACGGTCGATCCAGGCTGGGAAACGGCAGATGTGAATGTAGAAAATAATTACTACCCACGTCGTATTATTCCTTCGCGTATTGAAGTCTACAAACGTGAAAAGAGTAAAGCAAAAGTAAGCCGCGATATCATGCAGGATATTAAAACTGAGCTGAAAAAAGACGAAAAAAATAACGAAGAGGACCAATAATAATGCGATTTTTGCTTATTATTGTTTGCTTTTTAATTGCTGCGCCGAGTATGGCGCATCAATTAAAATCATCCGTTACCACGGTGTTATTTAATCAACGAACTCACAATATTGAATTAATGCATCGCTTTTACTTACATGACACAGAGCATGCTGTTGGCAGTTTATTTCAAGGCAAAGTGGATATCATCAATAACAAGCGTGACCAAAAACGCTTTGCTAAATATGTTGAATCTCACGTTGCTTTGCAAACCTTAACGGGTGAGCCGCTCACACTTAATTACGTGGGTGCACAAGTGGATGGTAAGTTCTTTTGGGTTTACCAAGAAGCGACGATCCCTGATGAGATTGAAGGTGTTAAGATGAGTAATGGCGCATTGCGTGATTTATGGCCTGCGCAAGTCAATATGGTAAATGTTGAAGGGCGAGGAAAAGTAAAAACGTTAAACTTTAGTCAAGACGATACGTGGCTTGAAGCACGATTTGAAACTAACTAACCCACTGTGCACCTTTATAAGGTGCGCACTTTTTTGCAGTATAAATTAGCTGATCGCATTAATTTACTTCATCGTAAAATCGATATAACAGTTGTTATTCAAACCCAAACTATTGTGTTATCAAATGAGCTATACTAAGAGGGCAATGGACTGAACTCTTTGTAATTGTCTATTGATATACTTTTTTTATAAAGCAAATCCAGCAAAATGAGCTAATAACTTAGCGCAAGGAATGAAATGAAAACGCAAATTGAGGCAATCAAAGGTGTTATTTTTGATTTAGACGGAACCTTAGTATCATCAGAATTAAATTTTTCATTGATTAAAGCCCAAGTAGGTTGCCCTGCAGAGCAAGACCTACTCGAATATATAGAGCAATTGCCCTCACCCTATATGCGTGAAGAAGCGATGAATATAGTGCATCAGCATGAGCTACTTGATGCGCAAACGGCGACCCTTTTACCTGGCGTTGTTGAAGCCGTTAACGCTCTGCAAGCAAAGAATATTCCTATGGCTATTGTGACTCGTAATTTTGATAAAGCGGCCACACTAAAGTTGCAACACAACCCATTGCCAATAGAAACGGTACTCACTCGAACTGAAGCTCCAGCCAAACCCGATCCGAGTGCTTTATTAATAATTGCAAGGCAGTGGTCAATGCCCGTTGATAACGTTATTTACGTTGGTGATTATTTATATGATATACAAGCGGCCCATAATGCAAAAATGCGAGCCTGTTTATATACTCCCGATGTAACCCCCGCGTATGCCGAGCAAGCCGACTTTGTGATTCATGCTTTTGATGAATTAGTGTCGTTAGTTGAAAGTTACGCTGAAAAAGTGGAGTTATGTTAAATTGCACTGTATTTCATTTCGCTAATAGCATAACGGGTATTATTTAAATTAATACCCCGCTGCTTTTGCGCAGCATAACATGTTGAACCACTAGCCCAATACGCTTTGAATTGGTAAAATATCAAAAACAGAACGTATTCAATAGAGGCACAAGATGGGCAGAGCATTTGAAGTCCGCAAAAGTTCGATGGCAAAAACAGCCAACGCGAAAACTAAAGTAAATTCAAAGTACGGTAAAGAAATTTACGTTGCAGCCAAAAGTGGTGAACCCGACCCCGATGTAAATCAAACATTGCGCCGCTTAATTGAAAAAGCCAAAAAAGACCAAGTCCCTGCGCATGTAATCGAAAAAGCAATTGAAAAAGCAGCAGGTGGGGCAGGGGAAGATTACTCAACTGCACGGTACGAAGGCTACGGCCCGGGTAATTGTATGGTGATTGTTGACTGTTTAACCGATAACCCTAATCGTACTATTAAAGACGTGCGCTTACCGTTTACTAAAACAGATTCAAAAATCGGCACACCTGGTTGTGTTGCACATATGTTTGATCACCTTGCTGTTTTGGGGTTTGCAGGTGACGACGATGAAGTCGTGTTAGAAGCGCTGATGATGGCTGACGTTGATGTGACTGATGTAGAAGCCGAAGATGGCAAGGTGTCGGTATTTGCACCGCATACTGAGTACTTTAAAGCTAAAACGGCATTAGAAGAAGCATTTGAAGGCATTAACTTTGAAGTTGATGAAATTACCTTCGTTCCACAAGTACATGTTGAAATTACAGATGAAGAAGTCATTGCCAACTTTGATAAATTTATCAATATGCTTGAAGATTGCGATGACGTACAAAATGTTTATCACAACGCGACCATTAAAAACTAATTCGTAGTGATTTAAAAACTAGTGAATAGTGATTATTCACACCCGTTATAAAAAATCAGCTTAGTAAAGCTGATTTTTTTGTTTTTAGGTTAAGTTTTAAGTTAGTGCTGTGCTTTATATTTTAAGCGGTAGCTATGCAGTAGCGGCTCAGTATAACCGCTAGGTTGGCTAACCCCTTCAAATACCAGTGCCATAGCGGCTTGATAAGCAACACTTTTAGCCAGTGTTTGCTCATTAGTTGCCATGGGAATGTAAAGGCTGTCATGTTCATTTTGGCCATCAACAACCTTAGCCATTTTTGCCATCACTTTTTGTACTAGCTCTTTACTGCACACGCCATGATGCAGCCAGTTGGCGATATGCTGGCTTGAGATACGTAGAGTGGCTCTATCTTCCATTAAGCCAATATGGTTAATGTCAGGCACTTTAGAACAGCCTATTCCTTGATCAATCCAACGTACAACGTAACCTAAAATACCTTGCGCGTTATTTTCAAGCTCACTTTGAATATCTTCTTTTGACAGTGTTTCTGGGTTTGTCATTAGCGGTGGTGTTAGCAAGCTTTCTAGGCTTGCTATTTGGCGCGTGGCAATGCTTTGCTGCAGACTAAATACATCAACATCATGATAGTGCATTGCGTGTAATGTAGCGGCAGTAGGAGAGGGCACCCAAGCCGTATTTGCACCTGATTGAGGGTGGGCAACTTTTTGCTCCATCATCATCGCCATTTTATCGGGCATTGCCCACATACCTTTACCAATTTGTGCTTTGTGGCTTAAACCACAGGCTAGGCCAATATCAACGTTACGATCTTCATAAGCGCTGATCCAAGGCTGTGCTTTAATAGCCGCTTTAGGCAGTACAACACCCGCTTGCATAGAGGTATGTATTTCATCACCAGTGCGGTCTAAAAAGCCGGTGTTAATAAATACAACACGCTCTTTAGCAGCATGAATACAGGCTTTTAAGTTAGCAGATGTACGACGCTCTTCGTCCATAATACCCATTTTTAGGGTGTTTTTAGGCAAGCTCAGCGCCTCTTCAACCATGCCAAATAAAGTGTTAGCAAATGCTACTTCATCAGGGCCATGCATTTTTGGTTTTACAATATTAATACTTTGCGCGGTTGAGTTTTGAATGGCATTTTTAGTGTTTAAATCGTGCAGTGCGGCTGTTGCGGTGAACATGGCATCCATAATTCCTTCAAACACATCATTACCACTTACATCGGTAATAGCAGGGTTTGTCATTAAATGCCCAACGTTACGTACAAACATCATACTGCGCCCTTTTAGGGTCAGTTTTTGGCCATCAAGGCCTGTATATTGGCGATCGGCTTGTAACGTACGGTCGACCATTTTGTCGCCTTTTCTAAACGTTTCAACCAAGTTGCCCTGCATTAGGCCCAACCAGTTTTTGTAAACTTGCACTTTATCTTCGGCATCAACTGCGGCAACTGAGTCTTCACAGTCCATAATGGTGGTCAGCGCTGCTTCAAGTACCACATCTTTTAGCCCAGCTTTATCTGCTTGGCCAATAGGGTGATGGTGGTCTATTTGCAGCTCAACATGTAATCCATTGTTTTTAAGTAAAATAACACTTGGGTTTTGTGCCTCACCTTGATAGCCAACGAGTTGTTCAGGGTTTTTAAGTGTTGTGTGTGAGCTGTCGCGCAAAGTAATTGCAAGTGCGCCATCCACAATTGAATAATTAGTGCTTTCGATGTGCGAGCCATTTTCAAGCGGTAGCGCTTTATCTAAAAACTGTCTGGCGTAGGCCATTACTTTAAAGCCGCGCACTGGGTTGTATTGAGTCCCTTTCTCTGCACCATCGTCTTCACTGAGTACGTCTGTGCCGTATAGTGCATCGTAAAGTGAACCCCAACGTGCATTAGCAGCATTTAAAGCAAAACGGGCATTACTAACCGGTACCACTAACTGTGGCCCTGCAGTCAATGCTATTTCTGGCTCTACATTCTGGGTTTCAATATTAAAGTCTTCAGGTTCATCAACTAAATAGCCAATGTCTTTTAAAAACGCTTGGTACTGGGCTTGATCACCGTTTTTATTAGCAACATGGTAGTCATCAATCTGCTTTTGTAATTGTTCACGTTTAGCGAGTAGCGACTTGTTCAGCGGAGTAAGTGTTTGCACTATATGAGCAAAGCTTTTCCAAAACTGGTGTTCGTCTAGATGGGTACCAGGTAATAGTTGTTTTTTAACAAATTCAGCTAGTTGCTTATCAACGCTGAGTCCAGAGTGGGTGAGAGTGTGGCTCATAATTAAAATCCTTAAACGGTCCGACAGAGTGCATTTTTTATATGCGTACACTTACCATATCGCAAAAAAGTCGCTTTGAGTGCTTTTTAACCATTCACTATATGTATAGCCGCAATAACAACTATAAATTTACTAAATCTAAAAAATAAGCCTAATGTTTAATTAAGCGCTACAGAGCTAACGCGATGTAGTCACTCTCTCAACAATAAATATTAATACCCGTTCGAAGGACTTTATTATGACAACATATCAAGGCGAAACAGATACACTAGCAACACTATGCCAATCACAAGGCAGTGCATGGAAAACTATTAATCCTGAATACGCAACTCGCATGCGTTTACAAAACCGTTTTCGCTCTGGTGTTGATATTGCACAATTTACTGCTGACATTATGCGTGAAGACATGGCGGCATACGACAAAGACACAAGCCAGTACACGCAGTCTTTAGGTTGTTGGCATGGTTTTACTGCGCAACAAATGATGATGGCAATTAAGCGTCACCAAAAAACAACTAAACGCAGCTACGTATACCTAAGTGGCTGGATGGTTGCAGCGCTTCGCTCTGAGTTTGGCCCACTTCCAGATCAAAGTATGCACGAAAAAACATCAGTACCAGCACTTATTGAAGAAATCTACACTTTCTTAAAGCAAGCTGATGCACGTGAACTTGACCATTTATTCAATGAGCTAGACGATGCAAAAGCAAACGGCGGCGACGTTCAAGCCGTGCTTAATAAAATTGATAACTTTGAAACGCACGTTGTGCCAATCATTGCTGATATTGATGCAGGTTTTGGTAACGAAGAAGCGACTTACCTACTTGCTAAAAAGATGATTGAAGCGGGTGCTTGTGCTATCCAAATCGAAAACCAAGTATCAGATGCTAAGCAATGTGGTCACCAAGCAGGTAAAGTTACCGTTCCTCATGAAGACTTTTTAGCTAAAATTAACGCAGTACGTTACGCGTTCCTAGAGCTAGGTATTGATAACGGCATTATCGTTGCACGTACCGATTCACTAGGTGCAAGCCTAACGCAAAAAGTACCGGTTTCACAAAAACCAGGTGACTTAGCAAGCCAATACAATGCATTTTTAGAAACAACACCGGTAAACAGCGTTGAAGATTTAAATGAAGGCGAAACGGCAATGAAGCTTAATGGCCAACTTTGTAAGCCTACACGCCTAGATAACGGTTTATACCAGTTCCGCGAAGGCACTGAGAAAGACCGCGTAGTACTAGATTGTGTAACTAGCTTACAGTCAGGCGCTGATTTACTGTGGATTGAAACAGAAAAACCACACGTAAAACAAATTGCAGAGCTGGTAAATCGCGTTAAAGAACAAGTTCCAGATGCTAAATTAGTATACAACAACTCACCGTCGTTCAACTGGACGCTTAAGTTCCGTGAGCAAGTATACCAAGAGTGGCAAGAAGCAGGTCGTGATCTAAGCGCTTACCCAAGTATTGATGACAACAAAGCGCTTATGGCTCCAGAAATGGATGCAACAGAGCTTGCAGCAGCCGCTGACTTATTAGTACAAAACTTCCAACGCGATGGCGCACGTGAAGCCGGTATTTTCCATCACCTAATCACATTGCCAACGTACCATACAGCGGCATTAAGCACAGATATTCTATCTGAAGGTTACTTCGGTGACTTAGGTATGCTGGCTTATGTACGTGACGTACAACGTCAAGAAATTCGTCGTGAGCAAGCGTCAGTTAAGCACCAAGACCTTGCAGGCTCTAACATTGGCGATACGCACAAAGAGTACTTCTCTGGTGAGAATGCACTTAAAGCCGGTGGTGAAGCTAACACCATGAACCAATTCTAATTCAACTAGATAGTGTTACTTAAGGGCCGCAAGGCCCTTTTTTTATGCCTGCATAAAGACAAAATTTAATAGATCAGTATTTTACTAGCTAGTTATTCAGGGGTGCAGTGCAGGTTAAAAGTGTAAATTAAATTTAAAGGATGTTTATGACTCGGCAGTCAGAGCTTGATAGTTTGATTACGCTTTGACACGGGTAAACACAATAAATTAACCGCTTTTTACCGCATATAGATCACGATTTAACTAGCTAGTTCAAAAAGCAGATCAGGTTTTAACTAACCAGCTTGAAAACAGCCATTATCTTCATTATTAAGGGTAGATTTGCCTTTCTAACCCTTAATTTGACTATATAAACGCTTAATTTAAAGATTTTTAACCGGGGTTTATAAAGTAATAAACCGATTTTTTACTAACTGTTGCAGCTTATAAAACATTTTTTTACTAACTGAGGGCTTATAAACAGTGACTCAAACCGAATTTTTACTAACTCAAAGGAGCTGAGTTAGTATAAACCGAATTTTTACCAACTCAGCTTGAAACTAAGTCCGATATTTAGCTAAAGTATGTAAGGGATTACTCACATTATTGCTGTAAAGGGGGTTTACACTTGTGAGCTTCGAGCAACGAGCTTGTATAGCTCGTCACTCATAACTCTACGTTTTATTTCGAATGCTTATCAAACCACCACTGAATGTAAGCCACTTTAGTCATTAAATTTGATGGACGGGCAGTAATACCATGTGAAGCGTTTGGAATGCGCACCATCGCGGTATCAACACCCTGCAATTTTAAGGCTTGATAAAACTGCTCTGTTTCTGAAATTGGCGTACGGTAGTCTGCTTCACCAGTCAGTAGCATGGTTGGGGTTTTAACATTGCCAACATAACTGATTGGTGAGCGCTTCATATAATGCTCAATATGGTCCCAAGGTTTACCTGGAAACCAATAATCGGCAAAAAATGGATAGAAGTCGGCAGTTAGTACAAAGCTGATCCAATTAATCACTGGTTTTGCAACCACAGCTGCAGCAAAGCGATCCGTATGGCCTACAATCCACGCGGTTAATACACCGCCGCCAGAACCACCGGTAACGAACAACTTAGACTCATCAATAAAGCCTTTATCGATTAGCGCGTCAACGCCAGTCATTAAATCATCGTAATCGTTGCTTGGGTAATTATGATGAATAGTTTGCGCAAACTCTTTACCGTAAGAGTCACTGCCTCGCGGGTTCATGTATAAAACGACATTTCCTTTAGCGGCAAATAGTTGTACTTCGGCACTAAAGTGAGGGCCATAGTTAGCAACAGGGCCACCGTGAATTTCAAGCACCAGTGGGTATTTTTTTGATTTATCAAAACCAAGAGGGTAAGCAACCCAGGCTTGTATTGGTAACTCGTCGTGGCTTGACTTTAACCATAGCTCTTCAACCCTAGCGAGCTGTTTAGTTTGTAGTGCATCTGAGTTTAAATCAGTTAAACGCTTTACTGTGCCACGCTTTATTGTTGCAACGTCAGCTGGACGCTGAGTATCAGCCAGTGTAAATGCAATATCGCCATTTTCACTAATATCAAAATCACCACCAGAATAAGGTCGCCCAAACGCCACACTTCCTATTTGTTCGGTAATTACTTTTCGTTTACCGGTTCGAGGTTGATAAGCGAGCGTGGTTTGGCCTTCATCGGCATAGCTAAAATAGAGGCCTTTTGAATTTGCGCTCCACTTTATTTGGCCAACGCTGCGATCGAAGTCGCTAGTCAGGCTTTGAGTATCGCCAGTTTTTAAATCACGAATATAAAGCTGAGTATTTTCATAGTTAGTGCGTTTGTCGTCGTAGCCAGTATAAGCAAGATACTGACCGTTTGGTGAGACCTGAGGTTGTTGATCTGGCCCATTACGGTCGGTCAGTGGGGTGATCTTTAACGTGCTTAAATTAAGTTGGTACACTTCACTATTGGTAGGCTTGAGCGCATGTTCAGCGTGTCTATTAGCTGAAAAATAAAGTGATTCGCCGTTTTTACTAAAGCTTACACCCCCATTGTAATCAAAGTTATCGTCAGTGAGTTGCTGTGCATTGCCGCCATTCGCATTAAGAGTAAATAGCTGATTAAACCCTTTTTGACTATAGCCACTGCCATCTGCACGGTAGTAAACATCGTCAATAAATTTAGCTGGCTCTGCCCAGTTAGCACCTTTAGGTTTGCCAGGCAAACTGACAGGAGGTGAGCTTATTTCAGGAACAAACATACTAAACACTAGGTGTTTAGAATTAGGTGACCAAGTTATTGAGCGAGGTGTATTAGTAAGGTTACTAATTTTTGCCACAGCTCCAGTTTTAAGCCACTTCATGTATATTTGATTACTGCCATCTCTGTTAGAGATAAACGCAAGGCGCTGCCCATCGGGTGACAACACAGGCGAGTAGTCCATAAATACACCTGATGTTAAGGGCTGTAGTTGTTCTGTGTTGTAATCAACAGACCAAATATTACCGACTTTGCGATCGGTTTTAATATCCATGCGGTTACGAACGAAATACACTGTTTTACCGTCTTCGGTGATGTCTATTTGGTTGGCATATTCTAAGTTGAATATATCTTGAAGTTGTAATGTGTGTGTATTGTCGTTTGCGCTGGCAAAATGGCTTGCGCTAAATATAAAACTAAGTGCTAAAAACTGTTTCATCATTAATCCCTGTTGTTAACTTATGTACAGTTATAAGTGAGGGATTATTAAATTAACAGCACAATGCGATGAAGCCCATAATTAACTCTATGAGCATTAATTCAATGAGGTTACAAAGGCTGTAAAGGGGGTTTACAGCTTAATCTGTATTTTTAACTTTAGCTATTGGCTGAGCAAAGCGCTTTTATCTCTTCAATAATTGCAATGCCTTGGGGGTTATCGCCATGCACGCAGATGCTGTCAGCAACTAGTTTCAACGATTTTCCAGATTGAGTAGTTACACTTTTACCGGTTAAAAGCTGCTTAACCTGAGCTAATAATGCGTCTTTGCTATGCACACTGCCCGGTATATTTCGTGCTACTAATTGCCCTTGGTCTGTGTATTGCCTGTCTGCGAACGCCTCTAATATCAGTGTGAGCCCAAGGTGCCGTGCCATTGTTTGATGTAGCTTGGCATCGGCTGTGGCGAGTATCATCAACTTTAAGTTAGCAGGGTAACTGGCAACCGCACCCATAACAGTGGTAAGCAATTGCTGGTTGTTCATCATGTCGTTATACAGCGCACCATGGGGTTTTACATAGCTAAGGGTTAGCCCTTGTACTTTTGCCATGCCATCAAGGGCAGCTATTTGATAGTGCAAACATTGAGTGAGCTCAGCCACACTCATACTCATTGAGCGCCTACCAAACCCTTGTTTATCAGGGTAGCTTGGATGAGCGCCAATCATAACATTATGTTGTTTAGCTAGCTTTAGGGTATGCGCCATTACACTCGAATCACCAGCATGAAAGCCACAAGCAATATTTGCCATATCAATATGTGGCATAACGTCGTTATCAAGGCCCATTTGCCATGCACCAAAGCTCTCGCCTAAATCACAATTAAGTTTCATATTAATGGCTCTTCGATTGTTTAATAGTGACTGGTAACTGGCCTTTTGCAGGGGCTTGGCCAAATAATACTTTTGCCAGTGCAGTAAAAGCAGGCCCAGACACCAGATCGTTTTTATCTACATCAATATTATAAGCGTATGAGGCAAGCACTGCATCAGCATAGTTACCAAATTGAGCAATGTCATACGGTGCTCGCAAACTAATAAATACCGTTGGAGTGTTTTTTTGTTTAGCCATTTTTAGTAATGATTCAAGCGCTTTGGGTTGCTCTGCGTTATTTAAGGCAAAGTTTGGGTTATCGGCTAAATCATCCATACCGCCAATTTCCACGGCACTTTGGTTCGGCGTTGCATTGCCAGCAATAACAATACTTGCTTGGTTTATGTTGCGCTGCGCTTCATCTGGGTCAAAGCCCTGTAAGCTGCTGCAACTAAAACTGAGTGGTTGTAAACTTAACGCACTAATTGCTTGTTGCATTGCCATGCACTTGCGGGTGTCAGGCATAATAATATGAATATGCTGATCAGCGCCAAGTTTAAGCGGCAAGGTATTATTGTTATTTTTTATTTGGCTAATTGCCGCTAATGCCAGAGATGCTTCTAATTCACGGTGTGCTTTATTACCAATAATGTGTTTTGCATTAGCCAATGCATTAATGGGGTTAGGCAAAGCGTTTAATTTAAACTTACTTTTAAGCGAGGTAATACGCTGCGTCGAATGGGCAATTTCATTTGCGTCTAGTTGCCCTGTTTTAACCGCACTAATTAAAGAGTCAATGAGCGCATCAAGTTTATTTATATCCTCAGGCGTTCTAATTTCTATTGGCATTAGCGCTATATCAACCCCAGCTGCAAAAGTGTTTACAACTGCTTGGGTAGGGCTGAAAAAATGACTTATACCGGCCATATCCAGTGCATCGGTTACCACTACGCCTTGATAGTTAAGCTCTTTACGAAGAATATCGGTCATGATTTTACGCGACATGGTCGCGGGTTTTATCATTTGCTTACCCTCTACATTGGTTAATGTACTGCTATCAAGCTCAGGGTATTGAATATGCGCGGTCATTATCATCCCAGGACTATGCTGCTCAATAATGTGTTTAAAGGGCGCTAAATCTTGAGCGTAAATAACTTCTTTTGAATGCATCACTCTAGGTAAGCCTGTATGGCTATCTACATTGGTATCGCCATGTCCTGGAAAGTGCTTTATAGCGCTAATAATCCCGTTTTTTTCAAATTCACTAACTTGTGCCGCACCCAGTACCGCTACTTCATCGGGGTTTTCACTAAAAGAGCGTACATTAATGACCGGATTGTCAGGATTCATGTTCACATCAACCGTTGGCGCATAATTTACATTAATGCCAAGCGCTGAGAGTTCAGTAGCCAATACGTTCGCCGTTTGGGTTGCGAAATAAGTGCCATGCTCAGGGTAAGTTGCGCCAATTGACATATTACCGGTGAATGAGGTTGCCACATCGCGAGGTAAGCGAGCAACGCGTCCGCCCTCCTGGTCAATAGAAATAAACAGCGGTAAGCCTGATTTTGATGCAGATGCAGCTTGTTGTAGTTGCTGATTAAGGCTAATAATTTGTTCGATGCTTTGGGTATTTTCAGAAAACAAAATTACCCCGCCAATATCATAACGACTAATTGCTTTTGCAAGAGTGTCGGGCAGTTTGGTTAATGGCGTTCTGCAGCGTTTACTACTGCCTTGGTCACAAAAATAGCGCAAATCGAGCATGAGCTTTTGCCCAAGTTGCTGTTTAAGTGACAGCGCAGAATCGGCAAAAGAAGATTTTATTGGCATGAAACATCCGATTAAAAAAAGAGAAGACGATAACAAGTACTTATTTAGCAACACACACCCCAAGGCTAAATAAAAATAAAGTGCACGCAGCTTAACTATTATTGAGCTTAACTGCAAAACCCAGCAAATATAAACCGTATGATTTAATTATCCTTAAAATAACAAAAATTAGGCCACTTAGTTCTATTTATGTATTATATTAATTGTGTATGCAGTGCATAGCAGTCGTTTTTATTTGCTTAGGATGATATTAAGTTGCGTTTTCGATTACCATTTACTTTTAACCTTAGGCAATTAATTCTTTTGTTAGCTATGCCCGCTGCAGCTGCTATTTTGTTTAGTGGTTTATATATTAGTTATCAGGTTCAAAAAGAACGAGTTATTAAAGATACCCTGCAAAGTAATCATGTATTTGCTAGTAAGCTAGCTTCAGCAACTGAGCACTTTTTAGCAGCAGCAATGCAGCAACTTGAGTTTTCAGCCAGTATTATTGCTGAAGATATTACCAACACTGAGTTACTCCAAGCTGAAACCAACCGCCTTTTAAACCAAACACATAGCTTTAATTCGGTAGCAATTAACATGCAAGGTGTGGTTAAAGCAGCTTCACCTGTGTCTTTAAATATAATTAATAAAACCGTTAATTCAGTCCATTCTAAGCAAGCTCTTAAATCGCAGCAGCCGCAGGTTAGCCTGCCTTACATTTCGCTGGCTAATAATTTAATTATTGTTGTCTCCTATCCTCTGTTTGATCTGGCAGGGAATTATTATGGTTATATTGGTGGTAGCTTTTACTTAGAGCAGCAGAGTATTTTAAATGCCTTGTTAAAACAGCATAGTTACGATGGCGGGGCTTACTTTTATGTGGTTGCTGATAACAAAATCTTACTTTACCATCCTGATTCTAAGCGCATTGGTGAGCAAGTATCTAATAACCCAGTAATAGAGCGAGTGTTGCAAGGTGAACGTGGTTACACTCGGATTTTAAATAGTCAAGGAACAGCTATGCTTGCTGGGTTTGCGCCCGTTAAGCTCGCGAATTGGGGGATTGTTGCCCAGCGAAGTGAAGCGACAACACTTGCAAAACTAGATACTTTTCAAGGGCAGGTGCTTAAGCGAATGTTACCCATAGTACTCATTACTTTTTTATTAATTGCTATGTTAGCTCACTATATTGCTAAGCCATTAAGACTGTTAGCCGATAGCGCTAACTTATCAACCGATAAGAAAAACGTAGAACACCTCAAAGGTATTAAGTCTTGGTACTTTGAAAGTCAGCAGCTTAAACATGCAATGCTAGAAGGCGTTCATACTTTGCAATCGCAAATGGGGCAATTACGTCAAGATGCACTCACCGATCCGCTAACTGGCGCGCATAATAGGCGGGGCTTAAACATATTGCTTGAAAACCTAATGGATAAGCAAATACCGTTTGCTGTGCTTGAAATTGATATCGACTTTTTTAAACGGGTTAATGATACGTTTGGCCATGATACGGGTGATGAAGTATTAAAAACCCTTACTCATATTATACAGTCGTTATCGCGCAAGCATGATATTGTGGCACGCACTGGTGGAGAAGAGTTTTTACTGGTGTTGCCAAACGAAAATAGTGATAGTGCATTTGTTATTGCTGAGCGTTTACGCAACCAAGTAGCCACCACATTGATGGCAAAAGTAGGCTATATAAATGTATCGATTGGTATCGCTACTTGGCCACAGCATAGCGATGATATTAACCAAGTATATAAATGTGCTGACAAAGCGCTCTATCACGCTAAAGAAACGGGTCGTAATAAAAGTGTGATCGCCAGTTAAAATTAAATTTATTTTTAAAAATTAACTTACCTTAAGTTTTATTTAAGTTTCACTGATTAAATTTTATCTATAGATTTAATACAGGCGATGCTTATATGCAACTAGCTCAACATCACTCCTCAGCTGCGCTGTTTCAACAGCCTTTTCATTTTGTTAGTGCTACACAAAGTGATAAACACCGTCAGCGCCTTGAAGATACAGTAAAACAAGGCTTTTTCACTGCGTATAATGCAAGCCTAACCTCATTTATGCCATTACTCTGTCAGTATAAAACTGTGCAAGGGCATTGCACATTAGGGCTCAGAAACGCTACTTCCCCTTTATTCATTGAACAATATTTAGCTGCGGCCATTGAACAATTTTTACCACCAGGCACACCGCGAAATAAGGTGTTTGAGCTAGGTAACCTTTGCTCAACACATCGTAAAGCCACGCTATCTCATTTTATTATTGTAAATGAAGCTTTGCTCGGCTTTGGCGCGAGCTACTTAGTGTTTTGCGCTACCAAAAAAGTACGCGCCTTACTGCGCCTACTAGGTGTTACCTGCAACGAAATTGCACTGGCTAATAGCACTGTAGTAGATCAGCCAAAGAGCTGGGGTAGCTATTATGAGAATCAGCCTACGGTGTGCATTGTTAATTTAGCGCAGGCACATCAGCAAGTACTTAACACACCCATGCTGTTAAATATTAAACAGCAAAATACACAACAAATTAATGCCTTGATGACTGCGTTGGAGAGCTTATGAGCCTATTAAATAATATTAATAAGGTAGCGAATGAGCCAGTGGTTGTTAGTTACTTAGCCAATAAAGTGATGCCTATTAGCGTTTTGGAGTTACAACAAGAAACTAATAAGCTGACAGCTATTTTTAACGCTTTAGATTCTGGTGCAATTGCCTTCCAGCTTGATAATACTCCAGCTTGGCTGGTTGTTGATGCCGCAACCAGTGCTGCAAACAAGGTTGCGGTGCCTATCGCCCATTTTTTTAGTCAGCAGCAAACACAGTATGTGCTAGCGCAATGCGGTGCGCAGTTTTTTATTAGTGATATGCCTCGTCATTCGCTTGGTAAGCATTCATTGTCGGTAACATTATTTGAGCATTATACCCTTTATATTTATCAGCTCGATGCGATTGAGCCCGTGGACTATTTTACTGGTACGCAAAAAATTACATTTACTTCAGGTTCTACTGGTGAGCCAAAAGGGGTGTGCTTATCAACACAAAGCCAGATGCAGGTAGCTCAGTCATTATGTGAGCAAATAAACATTAGTAACCCCGTGCATTTATGCTTACTTCCGCTGCCAGTACTATTGGAAAATATAGCGGGTGTGTATGCGCCTTTGTTAAGTGGCGGTTGTGTACATTTAATGCCGCTAAACGAATTAGGTTTTGTTGGCTCAGGGTTAAAAAACCCTAACAAACTCATTGGTGCAATCGATAGTGTGAAACCTAACACCCTTATTTTAGTGCCTGAGTTATTAACGTGTTTAGTTGCCTTTGCAAAGCAAGGCTGGCAGCCACCAAAGTCACTTAAGTTTATTGCTGTTGGCGGAGCACGGGTTAGTGAATCTTTAATTTTAACTGCACGAGAATATAACCTACCGGTTTATCAAGGGTATGGTTTGTCCGAGGCTGCTTCAGTAGTGAGTTTAAACACCCCCAACTATGACGACATAAATAGCGCTGGTGAAGTATTAGGGCACGTTGAAACGAAAGTTGAAAATGGTGAGTTATTTATTAAAGGAGCGTTATTTTTAGGGTATTTAAATCAAGCGCCGCATAACCCAAATACCTGGTACGCCACTGGCGACTTAGTATCTAAGCGTAATAATAAGCTGTACATAAAAGGGCGAGTAAAAAATCTGATCATCACCAGTATGGGGCGTAATGTTAGCGCCGAATGGCCTGAATCATTAATTTTAAGCCAAAGTGCGATACAGCAAGCGGTGGTGTTTGGTGAAAGCCAGCCATTTTTAAGCGCGCTTATTTATGCGGCTCCCGGATTTAGTGATGAGCAATTAAAAGCACATTTAAAAACAGTAAACCAGCAACTTCCTGACTACGCACAGATTAAAAAGTGGCATCGTTTGGCCCAACCTTTAAACGAGCAGCAAGGATTATTAACCGCTAATAATCGCCCTAAACGAGCGGCAATTAGCCAGCACTACAGCCCTATTTTTGAACAGTTTTACCGACTTGGAGAAGTGATCCATGAGTGATTTTTTTAATACATTAAAAGCACAAACTCAAAACGAGCGTGAGTACTTATTAGCTGCGCCAATTATACAGCGTGTATTTAACGAACAAGCAACGCTTGAAGAGTATGCCTCGTTTTTAGCGCAGGCTTATCATCATGTAAAACACACTGTTCCTTTAATGATGTCACTTGGCGCACGTTTAACTGATGAGCAAGAATGGTTACGTGAAGCGGTAGCTGAATATATTGAAGAAGAAATTGGTCATCAAGAGTGGGTGCTAAACGACATTGCAGCCTGTGGGTTTGATAAAGAAAGTGTGCGCTATAGTCAGCCACAATTCGCCACTGAAATGATGGTGTCGTATGCCTACGATAGTATTGCACGTAAAAATCCGCTTAGCTTTTTTGGTATGGTTCACGTATTAGAGGGGACCTCAATTGCGCTTGCTGATGGAGCCGCATCAAACATAGCGAATGCAATAGGGCTTCCTAAAAAAGCGTTTAGCTATTTAACCTCTCACGGCGCGCTTGATATAGAGCATGTTAAGTTTTTTGAAAACTTAATGAATCAAATTACTGACGAGGCGGATCAGCAGGCTATTTTACATGGCGCAAAATGTTTTTACCGTTTGTACGGCGATATTTTTCGCGCTTTAGACGACGAGCCGTTTTTTAAAGCATCAGCACAAGAGCAACACGCATGAATACCGGCTTATGTGTATTAACTGGTGCGACAGGTGGAATTGGTCAAGCCATTGCCAAAACACTATACGGCCAAGGTTGGCAACTACTCTTGGTGGGGCGAAATAGTGATGCCCTCAATACGCTAAGTAGCCAATGTCCCGGTAGTATGGTTTTTGTGGGGGACTTAACGATTGCCGAAAACATGTTGGCACTCGCCATTAAAGCCAAAAAATTAGGGGGCGCTAAGTTACTCATAAACAATGCAGGCATTAATGTAATGCAAAGCTTAAGTGCATCGAGTAGTGAGCAAATTGATAATCTACTGAGCACTAATTTAGCCGTCCCTATGAAATTATGTCAGCTGTTTTTAGCGCAATTGCACGCGAATAAAGGCTCCATAGTTAATGTTGGGTCGTCATTTGGCAGTATAGGTTACCCATATCAAACACTTTACTGTGCTAGTAAGTTCGGTTTACGTGGTTTTAGCGAAGCGCTATCACGAGAGCTTTCAGATACACCCGTTAAAGTTAGTTATTTAGCACCAAGAGCAACCGATACAGATATTAATGATGCACAAACCCGAGCAATGAATAAGGCGCTTGGTAATCAAATGGACTCCCCGCAGTTGGTGGCTGATGAGTTAGTTGCGTTATTAAACTCAAATAAAACCAGACGATTTATTGGCTTTCCTGAGAAACTTTTTGCACGTATCAATGGCGTTTTTCCACGTATTGTGGATAACGCAATTGCTAAACAGCTCCCTAAAATAAAACAGTTTTTAGGTTAATAGAGGATTTATTATGAAAAAATTTACTTTAGTAGCTTATTTAAGCATTGTTAGTGTGTTTTCATCGCCGGTATTTGCTGACGAACAAAGCGATTTACTCGCTATTCAACAGCAGTGGGCGGTCGCTAATTATGAGCTTAAAGATGATGCACAAATCAAAGCCTTTACTCAACTAAGTGAGCAAAGTGCTCAATTTATTGAAAGCTACCCTGATTCAGCAAATAGCTATACGTGGAACGGCATTGTACTGGCCAGTTTTGCTGGCGCAAAGGGCGGATTAGGGGCGCTGGGCTATGCTAAAGATGCAAAAGCGTCATTAGAGCAAGCCCTTAAAATAGACGACAGTGCTTTAGGTGGCTCAGCGTATGCCAGCCTAGCAACCTTATACAGTAAAGTACCGGGGTGGCCTATTGGTTTTGGTGATGATGACACCGCCGACAAGTTTTTTAAGCAAGCGCTCGCTTTTAACAAAAAAGGCATTGATACTAACTACTTGTATGGTGAGTTTTTATATGACGAACGTGAATATCAGCAAGCTAAAGCCCATTTGTTAGTTGCGCAAGCAGCAGGTATTCGTGATACTCGTGCTAAAGCTGATAAATATCGTCAACAAGCAATTAGCTCTTTATTAGCTAAAGTAGATAAAAAACTAAAGAGATAACAAAATAAACAATGCATTTATTATTAGTTGAAGATGATCATCTTGTGGCGCAAGGGCTTTGCCGCTCATTGCGCCAAGAAGGCTACAGTGTAGAGCATAGCGCAACGGTTAAGCATGCATTGCAATGCTTAGGCAGTGGTGAAATAGAGTTGGTTATACTTGACCTAGGTTTACCCGATGGTGATGGTTCACAAATTCTAAAGCACATAAAAGCGCAAAAAAAAGTGATTCCGGTGGTTATACTAACTGCACGAAGTAGCATAGATGACAAGGTGCAAGGGCTTGATATGGGCGCTGATGATTATTTAGCTAAGCCATTTGAACCAGCCGAATTATTTGCTCGTTTGCGCGTAGCGAGCCGACGAGTAAATCAAGCTCAGTCGAGTTTATTACAGTGTGGTGAAGTGACTATGGACACGTCAGCGCATAGTGTCACACTCAGCAATGAGCTGCTTTCTCTGCCACGAAAAGAATACATGCTGCTAAAGGCACTATTGGAAAACCAAGGTCGCGTGCAATCTAAACAGCAGTTAGAGAACAAGCTGTACCAGTGGGGTGAAGAGGTTGGCTCTAACACCATTGAAGTGCATATTCATCACCTACGAAAAAAATTCCCCAGCGATTTTATTAAAACTCTCCGCGGTATTGGTTATGTCGTGGGAAAGAGATAGTTCACGTGATTAAAACGCCCCTAGATTGCACAAACTTGAATTTACAAAGGTAACCATACTCTATGTCAATTCGTAAGCGTTTAACTCTTATTTTACTATCAATGATGGTGTTAACGTGCTTTTTAGCTTTAGTCAAAGGCTATCAAAAAAGTATGAGCCATGGTGAGCAACTACTTGATAGTGAGCTAAAAGTAGTCGCTGGAGTGTTGATGCAACAGCCTTTATCTATAAACGCCATGGCGCCAAAAATGCAAGAAAGCGCCCAGTTACTGTATCAAATTTGGCAAGCTGGTGAGCTCCTTAGTGGCTCTGACGAATTAAATCTTGATTTGAGCCAGTATCAAGCGGGTTTTCAAACGCTTAATATTGCAGGGCAGCGAATGCGGGTATTCGTTTTTGTTACTTCTTTACGCACCGTGATTGTTGCCGAGCCGATTGCTAAGCGATTTGAACTTGCCGAGGCGGTGATTTTATCAGCCATGTTGCCTATGCTTTGGGCGGTTCCTTTGCTTGCGCTATTTATTAGCTTTTTTGTTAAATATGCACTGGCACCATTAACCCGTTTATCAAAACAGTTAGCTCTGCGTCAAGCAAATGATTTCACTGCGATCAATTGGCAGGTGACTGATGAAGAGATAAAACCGGTGATCAGCCGCTTAAACGATTTATTTAAACGCGTAGAAACCGCCTATTTACGAGAGCGTTTTTTTGCCTCTGATGCGGCACATGAATTACGTACTCCCCTGAGCAGTTTAAAAATTAATGTGCATAATTTGGCTGCACAACAAGGCGATAACCAAGAATTACAAGCCATGACTCAAGGTATTAATCGACTGTCCAATATAGTAGAGCAAATGCTAATACTAGGGCGTACTCAGCCAGAGCAGTGGCAAAAACAGTTTAAGGAGCAATCATTATTAGCGATCACGCAAGAAGTAGTTAGCCAGTTGTATGAAAAAATAGAGGCTAAAAACCACACTATTAGTCTTGAGGGAGATGACTTTATCATTAACGGTGATGAATTTACCTTGGTGACGTTGATTTCAAACCTACTTAGCAATGCCATAAAGTACGCACCAGCTAATGGACAAATAAAAATAACTCTAAAGCAGATGCACAAGCAGCGTATTTGGCAAATAGAAGACAGTGGCCCAGGTATGACGGACGATCAAAAACAACGGATATTTAATCGCTTCTATCGTGTTGGCGGTGACCAACACCCTTCGGGTGAACAAGGTGCGGGTTTAGGCATGGCAATAGTGCAGCATATTATTGCTATTTATCGCGCTGAAATTCACTTAACGGATAGTGATTTGGGTGGCTTAAAAGTACAGGTAGTTTTTGCAGGAGCTAAATGTGATTAAACGACTTATTAGGCCTTACTTATATTGTTGTGTATTTTTATCATTTAACGCCGCCAGTAAAGACTATCTTATTGTGCTTAAAGATCATTTGTTTTACCCCGCAGAAATCGTCGTACCGGCCAATAAAAAGGTACGCTTGTTAATCGAAAATCAAGATAGTACGCCTGAAGAGTTCGACAGTTTCGATCTCAATCGAGAGAAAGTACTTTACCCTAAGCGCAAAAGCGTTATTTATATCGGGCCGTTAATCCCTGGGCGCTATGAATTTTTTGGCGAGTTTTCGCCCAATACGGCGCGTGGTGCTGTCATAGTAACTGAAAAGGAGCGCTCTAATGCTAATAACTAGCCTAGTGATGAGTCTAAACCAGTTACTGCCGGTGGCCATTTTACTTATTTTACTGCAAGTTGTAGCCAAGCAAAGTTTAATGAAATTGCTGGGAGGGCTTATTTTAGGGATCGGGCTTTCATTTTTGTTTGTAAAAAGTGCGCCGTTAATTAGCCCCTTGTTTGACTATCAGGGTTTAGAATATGCCCAAATTGGTTTGTGTATTTTAATTTTTATTAGTGCACTGTACTACGCCATTAAACAAGCAACAGCTGCTTTTATGATTGCGATTATCAGCGTAATGACACTTTATTTAAGTCACTACATTATTTACCTGATTGGCTTTTGGCAAAACAACGAAGCGGCTCAAAGTTTATTTATTGGCACTTTTTTAGGCTTGGGAATATGTAGCAGCTTTAGCGTGTTGTTGTATTTTTTATTGAGTGCAATCAAACAGCGCTTTGGACTTACCCCTTTATTGGTATTGTTAGCATTAAATAGTGCGGCAAAACTAGTTGTGGCGCTTGATTTGGCGAGCCAAATTGATTTGATAGCAACAACGGTAACCGTATGGGATTTACGTGCCATTTTAACCGAAAACTCAGAGTTTGGACGAGTATTGCGCGCTCTGATTGGTTATGAGGCTACGCCTAATTTAACCAGTGTTTTAAGCTATGCGTTGAGCAGCGTGTTATTTTTATCTGTTTGTTATTTTATTCCTAAATCAATCACTAAGGAAAAATCATGAAAGCAATAAACCTATTTGCAGCCACTGTATTAATTGGTTTTTGTTTATTAATACCTAAGCTGGCTTATGCTGATGGCATAGTAGTAGATAAAGTTTATCACCCGTATGTGTTGCCGTTTGAGCGCGAGCTAGAATGGCGGCTTGTGTCGCATCAAACTGATAGTGGTAATATTTTAGCGCAGCGCGTTGGCTTAGGCGGCGCAATAAACGACACCATGGCATTGGAAGGCTACATCGTGGGTGAGCGCGATGATAACGGTGACTTTGGCTTGCAAGCGTATGAGTTAGAGCTTCGTTGGCAGTTAATAGAGCAGGGCAGGCTATGGGCTGATTGGGGCGCGTTATTTGAATTTGAAAAACAGCATGACGCCGACGCATACGAAGCAACCTCTGGTTTTGTAATTGAAAAAGAGTTTGGTCGTGCAAGCCTCACCATGAATGCTTTTTTAGTATACGAATGGGGGCAAGATATAGAAAACGAATGGGAAAGCGAGTTTAGAGCGCAATATCGCTACCGATACTTGTCTGCTTTTCAGCCCGCGGTTGAGGTTTATCTTGGTGAAGACTTTGTGGGTATTGGCCCAGGGTTTATAGGCTTGCACCGCTTTGATGGACAAAAACAATTAAAGTGGGAAGCCGGTTTTATTACTGAAATCAGCCAGTCAGAGAAGAATCATAGCTTTAGAATGGCGTTAGAATTTGAATTTTAAGCTGCTTAAACAAGTGCTTAACATGTAAAGTGGGTTGCGAGGGTTATTTTATTAATTAAATCGCGTAAAGGGTTGACTTGTCACAGTAACTCTATATAGTAGGCCGCAGCTAGAAAGAAAGCATGATAATTTATAAATCTCCATTTCGTTGTTGTATAAGTAATACTTGTAGTACCGTCCTGAAGTTTTTAAGTACCATCTCATTTTTTGCTACACCGCCCATTAGGGCACAATTTAATTTTTTATATCAGGAATAATACTATGTCTAACATCGTATCAGGTACAGTTAAGTGGTTCAACGAGTCTAAAGGTTTTGGTTTCATCGAGCAAGAAAACGGTCCAGACGTTTTCGCACATTTCTCAGCAATCAAAAGCGAAGGTTTCAAAACTTTAGCTGAAGGCCAACGTGTAGAGTTCACTCTTTCACAAGGTCAAAAAGGTCCTCAAGCTGATAACATCACAGCTCTATAATTTTACTTTTTAAGTAAAATGAAAAAAAGCGCTTAAGGCGCTTTTTTTGTGCCCAAAATTTAAGAACATCCCACTACCGCTTTAACACTCCAGTCATTTTTATTTCTATTTACGTCATCTGCTATTTTAACATTACAAACAGCGTTATAAATTAATAGTCTCTACGAGTTTTCTAGGTTAAAGTTATTACTTAAATCATAGGGGGTGTGTATCTATAAATTTATACTATTAGCTTTTGTGCTGTTATTTAGCCAAAAAATTCAGGCTGCTGAGCCTAAACTGGTTATTTATACCGAAAGTTTTCCTCCGTATAACTTTCAAGATAGCACTGGCCAATTGGTGGGTATCAATCATGACATAGTAAAAGATACCTGTGCCCGTGCAGCGCTAGAGTGCGAGTTTATAATGCTACCTTGGAAGCGTGCTTACCACTTAGTGCAAAGTAACCCGCAGTCAGCCATTTTTTCTTTGGCAAAAACGCAAGAGCGAGAACCTCTTTTTAAATGGGTTGGACCCTTGGTGTCAAATCAAACCTATTTTTATAAATTAAAAACCAGTGAACATATTGTCATGGACGATATCACCCAAGCTAAGAACTATTCGTTAGGCATAGTGCGAGGCGATATTTATGAAATGCTGGTGCGTCGACTTGGGTTTGTAGCTGATAAAAACTTATTGCTATTTAGTGAAGCAGACTCATTTATGCGTTTGTTTTTTAAAAAACGTATCGATTTAATTATTGGATCTGACTTTACCATAGGCCACCAAACTGAACCATTTGGCTACTCTAGAGATGATTTAGTAAAGCTTAAACAAATTCATGTAGATGAGCTAAAAGGCAATTATATTGGTTTTAATAAGGCTGCCTCACCCGTGGTGGTGGAACGTTTTAATCAAGCATTAAAGCAACTTAAAGCTGAATCTGAGTATAAACCTTACATTAACCGTTACGTTAAAAATTAAATTCATCGCTATCTGACATCATAGTTGAACGCATAGCATTTCACCGCTAGTTAGCCTCTGGGCCACTTTTTCTGATGACTTTAACACTTTGCCTGTGCTGAATTTATACCAATCCGCAATAATACTTAATCATTTTACGGGGGTAAACGTGTCGCTACCTGCGTTAAAAAATTCTCATTTACGACTGCATGGATGCAGAAGGTAGAGCAATGCAGGAGCAATTGCCGAGAACAACTAAATAGCCAATTTTCTGCCTTGCTATCAATGCGTTTTCCAGCCTCAAAATAGACTACTTAACTAAGCGAATTGGTATTAATCGTAGAGAGAACGTGAGAATTAACGAAGATATTAAAAGGGTTTAAAGTAGGGGGGCTAAAACGATAAAAGGGCCTTGCGGCCCTTGGTGAAGTATCGTTCAAGTCAGATAGTGCTTTAACCCCTTAAAGCGCTATCCTATTGTTTTGCAACAGAT
Source organism: Pseudoalteromonas sp. US3C1013 (assembly GCF_048401115.1). Classification (GTDB taxonomy): domain Bacteria; phylum Pseudomonadota; class Gammaproteobacteria; order Enterobacterales; family Alteromonadaceae; genus Pseudoalteromonas; species Pseudoalteromonas undina. Next base: position 112,235 of record NZ_CP183076.1, read on the forward strand.
GGATCATCTCATTAAGTTTCTAAGCTAGCGAGAGGAAAAACCCAGCAATTGCTGCGCTCATAAGGTTAGCCATAGATCCTGCTAACACTGCTCTGAGCCCTAAGCGTGCGATATCCTTTCGCCGACTAGGCGCCATACCGCCTAATCCACCTAGTAAAATGGCTATCGATGATAAGTTAGCAAAGCCACACAATGCAAAAGTAACAATTGCTTGTGTATGCGCACTTAACGTATCGCGATAATTTATAAAGTCTAAGTAAGCAACAAACTCATTTACCACTAACTTTTGACCAATAAAGCTGCCGGCTATAATTGCCTCATTCCACGGTACTCCTAGTAACCATGCAACAGGGGCAAATAAGTAGCCTAAAATTTCTTGTAGCGTTAATGTAGGGTAATCAAACAACCCACCAATACCGCCTAATAAACCGTTTAATAAAGCAATTAACGCAACGAAAGCAAGTAGCATTGCACCTACGTTAAGTGCCAACTGCATACCGTTTGCTGCGCCTGATGCTGCTGCATCAATAACATTAACCGGTTTGTCATCGCCTAAATCTATCTCGGCTAAATCATCTTTAGGTGTTTCTGTCTCTGGCACTATCATTTTTGCCATTAAGAAACCACCTGGTGCCGCCATAAAGCTGGCTGCAATTAAATACTTAAGGTCAACACCAATAATTACATAACCGGCCATTACAGAGCCTGCTACGGTGGCTAAACCACCAACCATTACTGCAAACAATTCCGACTTGGTCATGGTTGCAATAAACGGTTTAACAATTAAAGGCGCTTCAGTTTGACCAACAAAAATATTTGCTGTGGCTGAAAGCGACTCGGTGCGTGAGGTTTTCAATAATTTTTGTAAACCGCCACCCAAAATTTTAATAATCCAATCCATAATGCCTAAGTGATATAACACAGCAACCAACGCTGAGAAAAACACAATAACGGGCAATACTTGAATTGCAAAAATAAACCCTAGCGTATCTTGCGAAGCTAATGGGCCAAATAAAAAGCTAATTCCATCGTTGGCATAACCAATAACCGATGAAACGGCGCGAGACATACTCGCTAATACATTTTTGCCTGCTTCAAAAAACAGTACAAATCCGCCGATAATCACTTGCATTAAAAATGCGATACCCACGGTTCTTAGTTTTATTGCTTTGCGATTAGTTGAGGCTGCAAAGGCAATGCCTAGTAGCACCATCATGCCTACTAAGCTCATAAATGTTGTCATACAAACGTTTCCCGTTGTTATTCTTGTAAAATGTACTTTATTTTACTTTTTATAATATCAATCGCAACGCGATTCATACCGCCTCGAGTCACAACTAAATCAGCGTTATGCTTTGAAGGCTCAATAAATTGATAAAACATCGGTCTAACAGTTGCTTGATATTGCTCAACAACAGATTGTAATGTTCTGCCTCTTTGTTCCATGTCGCGTTGCATTCGGCGCATTAAACAAATATCTAGCGGTGTATCTATAAACACCTTGATATCAAATTCTTTATTAAGCGCTTTATCGCTCAGTAATAAAATACCTTCTACAATGAGTATTTTAGCCGAAGCCACACGGCGTGTTTTATCGCTGCGTGTATGTTGGGCATAATCATAAGTTGGTACTTCAACAGAGTGGCCATTACGAAGTTGTGTTAAATGCTCAAGCATTAGTTCGTGTTCAAATGCATCAGGATGGTCGTAATTCGTTTGCGTACGATGTGCCATCGGCAAATGCGATTGATCCTTGTAATAAGCATCTTCTTCAATAATGGCGATAGCGCCTGGTTCAAGCTCATTTACCAATTCATTATAAATTGTTTGGCTAAATAGAGATTTGCCGGACGCCGATGCGCCTGCAATAGCTATAATAGTTCGTGTCACTAAAGTTCTCACCCACACAGAAGGATATATTGTTGGTAGATCACAATAGCAAAAAAGACACGATTAATCTCTTTTGCTTCGCTTAAGAGTGCAAATTTATAATGTTTAGGTTTTATGAAACAGGACTTATGTCCTGTACGGAAAAATCGAAGAGCAGATAAAGTAACCACCTAGAACAGATGTGAGGTCACAATGGCAAGAGCAATTATCTTAATGGCGGATAGTTTAGGAATTGGCGCAGCACCCGATGCAGATAAATTCGGTGATGTAGGTGCTAATACATTCGCACATTTACTCAAGGCATATTATGACGAAACTGGCAGTAAGCTTTCGCTTCCTAACCTTTCAAAACTGGGGTTAGTAGATGCGTGTGAAGCCGCTGGTAAAGAACCCTGTTTAATTGCTGACCGAAATGAGCCACAAGGTGCATGGGGTTATGCAAAAGAGCTTTCAAGCGGTAAAGACACGCCATCGGGTCATTGGGAAATGGCTGGCGTGCCAGTGTTATTTGATTGGGGGTATTTCCCAAAAACACAACCGAGTTTCCCACAAGAATTTGTAGACGAGTTTATTGCTCGTACAGGTATTCCGGGCATTTTAGGCAATTGCCATGCATCGGGAACCACTATTTTAGAGCAGCTAGGTGAAGAGCACGTAAAAACAGGTAAACCAATCTGTTACACCTCAGCTGACAGTGTGTTTCAAATAGCCGCGCATGAAGAATCATTCGGCCTAGAGAAGCTTTATCAAGTTTGCGAAATCGCACGGGCGCTGCTTGATGAAATGAATATAGGACGAGTGATTGCGCGGCCATTTTTGGGTTCAAATAGTCAAGACTTTGCCAGAACCGGTAATCGTCGTGATTATTCAGTATTACCGCCTTCGCCAACATTGCTTGATGTACTTGCAAAAGACGGTGGCGAAGTAATCAGTATTGGTAAAATTTCAGATATTTATGCGCACCAAGGCATTACCCAAAAGCATAAAGCGCCAGGGTTAATGAACTTGCTAGAAAAAACCAGTGAAGTGATGGCCACTGCGCAGGATCACAGTTTAATTTTTACCAATTTAGTTGATTTTGATGAAAAGTTTGGCCATCGCAGAAATCCTGTTGGCTATGCTAAAGCGCTAAAAGAGTTTGATGATTACTTACCAACTATTTTAGATCAGCTAAAGCCTGATGATTTATTAATGATCACCGCCGATCATGGCTGTGACCCGACCTTTCCAGGGTCAGAGCACACTCGTGAGTATGTTCCAGTTATTGCTTATCAGCCAGGAATGAACAACACGCCACTGGGTGAACGCAATAGCTTTGCTGATATCGGTCAAACACTTGCGCAATGGTTTAACTTAAAAGCGTTAGAATATGGTGATGGCTTTATTGATAAGCTGAACACAGTTAAATAACTTAAAAATACGCTACTATATTTTTAAAGTAATAGGGCTTTTAGCCAAACAAAAGGAAAACAATCAATGAGTACTCCGCATATCAGTGCAAACGTAGGTGATTTTGCCGAAACAGTATTAATGCCAGGCGATCCGCTACGCGCACAATATATTGCTGAAAACTTTTTAGATGATGCAGTGCAAGTAACTGGCGTACGTAACATGTACGGCTTTACTGGAACTTACAAAGGTAAGCCAGTGAGCATTATGGGTTCTGGCATGGGCATTCCTTCAATGTCAATTTATGCTCGTGAGCTTATTGTTAGTTTTGGCGTTAAAAATATTATCCGTATTGGTACCTGTGGTGGTATTGGCAGCGATATTAAAATTCGCGACGTAATCTTTGCACAAGGTGCAAGCACTGATTCTAACGTGAACCGTGCCCGTGTTCGTGGTACTGACTTTGCAGCGATTGCTAACTTTGATTTACTTTTAAACGGCGTTAATGCGGCTAAAGATTTAGGCATTGATGCAAAAGTAGGTAACGTATTTACTACCGATACTTTCTATCAAGCTGATGACACTTTCTACAAAGACCTAGACAAACTAGGTGTACTTGCGGTTGATATGGAAACAGCTGGCCTATACGGTGTAGCAGCAGAGTATGGCGCAAAAGCAATGGCATTATTTACCGTAAGCGATCACGTGATCACCGGCGAAGCAACACCTGCCGATGAGCGTCAAACCACGTTCAACGAAATGGTAAAAATTGCATTAGAGTCTATCTAATCTTAAACAGTTCCTTGGTAACGTATTCACTAAGTTTTGGAGACACGCCCAAAGTGAAGTGAGACTAAACCCCCAAAGCCGCATTTTATGCGGCTTTTTTTATGCCTGAATTTAGTTGCGGGGTGCGGGATGCGAGCCAAGGGCTTCGAGCTACGAGCTTTATGTTCCTAGGTTTTAGCACTAGCTCGATACTCGATACTCGAAACCCGAAGCCCGAAGCCCGTTGTTTTCCCATTTATTTCCCTGTCAGTATTTATAACTTAATGCTAATGTTTAAGTTATAAAATTTGCCTTTTAAACGAACAATTTTAAAGTTTTAGCTGATAGCTGAAAAACGTCTTAAACTCTGGAGTAACTATGTCTAATTGGATTGATGCGACAGTAAAGTCAGTCAAATGGTGGAATGAATCGTTATTTAGCATAACCGTTCACGCCGATGTAGAGCCGTTTAAAGCAGGGCAATTTACAAAGCTCTCTATTATGGACGGTGATAAACGTATCGCTCGCGCCTACTCTTATGTTAATGCACCACAAAGTCCTGATTTAGAGTTTTACCTCATCAATGTGGTTGATGGTTTACTATCTTCTCATTTAGCCACACTCAAACCAGGTGACACCGTATTAATAGAGCGCCGAGCAACTGGCTTTTTTACTCTAGATGAAGTGCCTGCGAGTGAGCAATTGTGGATGCTTAGTACAGGCACAGCTATTGGGCCATTTTTATCAATGTTACAGCAGAGCGAAGTATGGCAAAAATACAAACACATAAATTTAGTGCATGGTGTACGGCAAAATAGCGATTTAAGCTATCAGGAGCTTATTAACAAACTAATAAAATCACATCCTAGTCAACTCAACTATATTCCGGTTGTTAGCCGTGAGGTGCCTTTACAAGGCTTAGCAGGCAGAATTACCACTGTGATTGAAAATAATGCTTTATATGAGCACGTGGGGTTATGGGCTACACCAAATAATGCCCAATTTATGCTGTGTGGTAATCCGCAAATGGTTAAAGACACCACAGAGTTATTATTGGCTCAAAATTATAAGCGTAATCGTCGAAAAGAGCCGGGACATATCACGGTTGAGCAGTATTGGTAGCTAGCTATAACGTTATAATAACTATCTCAGAGGCCTAAAATTTGCTATGTTGCGCTTTAATTGTATTTAGTCTTCGTACTTAGGAAATCCATGAAATCTTTATTTATTATTTGTGCCTGTTTATTGGCCGCTTTCACGTTAAATAGTCATGCTATAGAGCAATCAACACCGCTGGACGAGACTAAACAAACACAGCAAAAAAATGCAGCGCAACAACAAGACGCGCTTGATACATTAAGCCAAGAGGCTAATACACCAAAAAAGCCGGTTGTTGATAAAGTAAAAGCAGATGACTCTCAAGTACTTGGCAGCGAATCTACAAAGCCCGTTCAGCAGCCTAATAGTAAAGCGGATAAAGCCCAGGCTGTTGCGCAAGCTGAGCAAGCAGTCACACAAGCAAAAGAAGCACTCACAGCAAAGCAACAAGCCAAAGCAAAACAGTCGCGTGAGTCACTTGCTGTTGTTGAGCAATTAGTAAATGCTTACAACGCGCGTAACATTGAAGAATTTATTCGCATGTATGATGAAGATGTTGAGTTTTATATTTTCCCGAATGAGCTATTATTTAAAGGTAAAGAAAAACTAATAGCGCGTTATGGCATTATGTTTAAAAAACTTAAGTGTCTGCACTCATCACCAATCAAGCGTATTGTGCATGGTGATATTGTAATAGACCATGAACTGTCAGAAACCTGTTCAACGGATGCGAACGTTATAGATAAACGTTCAGAGCTTATATCAAGTTATCAGATCAAAGATGGTAAAGTGGTTAGGGTTTTATTTTTTAGGTAATTATTAATTATGCAGCTAAGTGACGAGAAAAAAATTCGTGTAATGTATCGAGTAGAGCCAGGCTGTTTAGGCCCTGATGGCGTAGACCACATTGAAGACTTTTGTCGCTTTGCGAACAAGCACATTAAATCGCCTTATTATGCGCAGTTATTATTTTTACCTCGATACGACAAGCAAAAAGATGAGCGCCAATACAGCGTTAAAAACCGCAATTTATCTCAGGTGCAGGCTAAAGCGTACTTAAATCATTTTGAAATTGACATAGAAGACTTTGAAGAGCAGCTAGACGAGCTGCTCTCTAAATCAATAGACTTATACTTCAAACGCTAGGGTCAGCAGACCCTAAGCTTCGTTTGAAACAATAGCATTAAAGCTATCGTTATCATGTAGGCTGGCAAAAGCACTTTCGTGAAGTAGCTCGTTTCGTAAGTTAGGCGAGTACTCAAGCGACATTTTTATATCAGCTAGGGCATCTGCATGTTCATGTGTTAAAGCATACGCACAGGCTCTTTGCCAATAGGCGTAACCATAATCACTGTCTATATCAATGGCTTGATTGCAAAGCTCAATGGCTTGCTCAGTTTCATTTAGCTCTAATAATGCATCCGCTTTGTAGGCAATTGCTTCTACATCTTCTGGTTTACGTTTTAAAATCTCATCGAATATTTCAATTTTATTGGCAATATCACTTTCTAGGTTGGCTCGCATCCATAACGAATGAACTTCGTTGGTGATCGATATACGTTCTTGGTTACTGAGTATTTCTTCAGAACGTACACGCAGTTTTTCTTCTAAAATTTTCAAGCGGTCTTCGTACTCGTCAGTAATAACACTAACTCGAGTATTTACTATATCTTCTACTTTATTTTTTACATCACGTAGTGAATTCCAGCCCACCAATACTAAAATAGAAGCAGTGGCAGTAATAATAAAAAATACATTATTAATGGTATCTGTGGTGTAGGTAAGCGCCCGATCGGCGGTGTCTAACTGTGCATGCGTAACTTGTTTGGTTACGTCTTCACGCAGTTTTTGTTGATCTTGGCGAACCGACTTTAATTCGTCGAGAATATAACGCTCAAGTAATGGCTTATACATTGGCTCTTTTAGCTGCGCTAATTCACGTTGCTGTTGCTCATCCAAGGTCGCGGTGTTTTTATCAGCAGCTTGCACTGCAGATGAAGCACCTATAAAAACAATAAATAGTAAAAAATAAAAACGCATTGATATGCCTAGTTAAAAAATTAATTAATCGCTTTGTTAACTCTAACATGCGCACATCATTGGTACTAGGGTGAGTATAGGGAAGCTGGCATTAACTTGGGTGGCAGTAATTATAGGCAAAAAAAACCAGCCCAAGGTGGGCTGGAAAAAACTACATCAACATCTCAGGGAACAATAGGAGATAAGGCCTAGTGTATATGTGCCTACCTGAATTTTTACTTAACTAAATTCAAATAGTTAAAAATAGGGAAGAAATAAAGGTGCATAAATAGTTTATACACCTTTTATAACTATAATTTCATGGCGAAGGGGGGTATTCCACTGTGCACCTAAGATAACCTAAGTCACTTTCAAACCCTTCAGCATACATTACGTGGCTATTTTTAATAACGATCATCTATTTTATAAAAAGTTTTAATATTAAGCACACAACTGGCAGCACCATCATATTTATAAATGATTGTAATCGTTTTAAAGCATCGTCTTGCTCTAGCGTATCAAAGCCGCTACACGTATATTGAATAAGCAGAGACCGTACACGTCATTAATATAATGGCAAAAAAATAACAGCGCTCCCAATTGGTGAATGCCAAAAGCAGTAAGCATGGGCGTTTTTATTTATATTTAAAAAGGAGCTCAATATGGATAATCATAAAGCGGGTAAATGCCCAGTTATGCATGGCAGTAATACCACAACTGAAAACACCAATACAGATTGGTGGCCAAATTCACTGAATTTAGACATCCTTCATCAGCACGATAGTAAAACGACCCCCTACGATAGCGACTTTAATTACGCCGACGCTTTTAATTCACTCGACTTAGAGGCACTTAAAACCGACCTAAAAAATTTAATGACTCAAAGCCAACCGTGGTGGCCAGCCGATTGGGGGCACTATGGTGGTCTGATGATCCGTATGGCGTGGCATGCTGCGGGCTCGTATCGTTTAGCGGATGGCCGAGGCGGTGGCGGTACGGGTAATCAACGTTTTGCTCCACTTAACTCATGGCCTGATAATGCCAACCTCGACAAAGCTCGCCGTTTGCTGTGGCCAATTAAAAAGAAATACGGCAATAAGCTTTCATGGGCTGATCTGATTATTTTAGCCGGTAATATGGCGTATGAATCAATGGGACTTAAAACCTTTGGCTTTGCTGGCGGCCGTGAAGATATTTGGCATCCAGAAAAAGACGTTTACTGGGGTGCAGAAAAAGAATGGCTGGCCCCAAGTGATGAGCGATATACCCAGGTTGATAAACCCGATACCATGGAAAACCCATTAGCAGCAGTACAAATGGGCTTAATTTATGTAAACCCAGAAGGGGTTAATGGCAAGCCCGATCCGCTTAAAACCGCAGATCAAGTCCGCGAAACCTTCGCCCGCATGGCCATGAACGACGAAGAAACCGCAGCACTCACCGTTGGTGGCCACACTGTAGGTAAAACTCACGGTAATGGTAAAGAAGAAAACTTAGGCCCAGAGCCAGAAGCTGCCGACGTGCACGAGCAAGGCCTTGGTTGGAATAACCATAAAACGCGTGGCATTGGCCGCGATACCATGACCTCAGGTATTGAGGGCGCATGGACAACTTACCCAACGAAATGGGATAACGGCTATTGTAAATTGTTACTCAATTACGAATGGGAGCTAACAAAAAGCCCTGCCGGTGCTCATCAGTGGGAGCCGGTTAATATTAAAGAAGAAGATAAACCCGTTGATGTGGAAGACCCATCAATTCGTTTAAACCCAATAATGACCGATGCCGACATGGCAATGAAGCTCGACCCCGCATATCGTAAAATTATTGAGCGTTTTAATGACGATTTTGAGTACTTTACTGACGTATTTGCTCGCGCATGGTTTAAGTTAACTCACCGTGATTTAGGGCCAAAATCGCGCTATTTAGGTGCCGATGTACCAAGCGAAGATTTAATCTGGCAAGATCCAATTCCACCGGTTGATTACACCCTAAGCGACGCTGAAATAACCGATTTAAAAGCGAAGCTACTTAATTGTGGACTAAGTGAAACCGACTTAATTAATACCGCATGGGACAGTGCACGTACTTACAGAGGCTCCGATCATCGTGGTGGTGCTAATGGCGCCCGTATTCGCCTAGCTCCGCAAAATAACTGGCAAGGTAACGAACCTGCGCGTTTAGCCAAGGTACTTAGCGCACTTGAAACACTGCAAGCGAGCTTAACTAAGCCTGTTAGTATGGCTGATTTAATTGTACTTGGCGGCACCGCTGCAGTAGAGCAAGCCGCTAAAAAGGCAGGGGTTGATGTAACCGTACCATTTGCCCCAGGGCGTGGCGATGCAACTGATGATATGACCGACGCAGAGTCATTCGAGCCATTAGAGCCAATTCATGATGGCTTTAGAAACTGGTTGAAAAAAGACTACGCTGTACCCGCCGAGGAGCTATTACTGGAGCGCAGCCAATTAATGGGCTTAACCGCGCCAGAAATGAGCGTGTTACTAGCTGGTATGCGTGTACTGGGCACTAACTATGGCAATAGTGAGCATGGCGTATTTACAGAAAACGTAGGCGTACTGAGTAACGACTTCTTTGTTAATTTAACCGACATGAACAACCGCTGGGAACCTGCAAGTAAAGGCGAGTACAACATAGTTGATCGTGCAAGCGGTAAAACCAAGTACACGGCTACGCGGGTTGATTTAGTGTTTGGTTCAAACTCAATTTTACGTGCATTAGCAGAGTTTTATGCTCAAGACGATAACAAAACCCGTTTTGTACACGACTTTATAAGTGCATGGGTAAAAGTAATGAACGCCGATAGGTTTGATATTAAATAAACCTGAGTAGTATTTAAAAAGGAGCAGCAATGCTCCTTTTTTTATTATTTAAAGGCTAAAGGCTAAAGGCTAAAGGCTAAAGGCTAAAGGCTAAAGGTGAAAGGCTAAAGGTGAAAGGTGAAAGGCTACGAGCGACGAGCTTGTGCTAAACCCTAAACCCTAAACCCTAAACCCTAAACCCCCATACACAAAAAAACGGCGCTTAAACAAGCACCGCTTTTAAAATGGTTTAGGCTATTTCTTTAACCTTTAACCTTTAACCTAGCTCTTAAGCTACTTTATTTTCTTCGCAGCTTGCTAGGTATTCGTCAAACGTACCTTGGAAGTCAATCACTTGCTTGTCTTTAATATCAACAATACGCGTTGCTAGTGACGATACAAACTCACGGTCATGGCTTACAAAAATAAGTGTGCCTTTAAAGTCTTTTAGGGCATTGTTAAGCGCTTCAATGGCTTCCATATCCATGTGGTTTGTTGGTTCATCCATTATTAGTACGTTAACGTCTTGCATCATTAACTTACCGAATAACAAACGGTTTTTCTCACCACCTGAACAGTTACGCGCTTTTTTATTTGAATCGTCTGCGGTAAATAATAAACGCCCTAACATGCCACGAACCATTAAATCGTTGTGTTTAGCTGTGCGCCACTGCGACATCCAATCAAATAAAGTTAAGTCGTTATCAAAGTCTTTGCTGCTGTCTTGTGGGCAGTAACCAAAGGTCGCGTTTTCTGACCATTTAACTTCACCGTGTAAACTTTCAAGCTCGTTAACTAAACAACGTAAAAAGGTGGTTTTACCCACACCGTTTTCGCCAATTACCGCAAGCTTTGCACCCGCTTCTAGCAATAAGTCGCCGCCGGTAAATAACGTTTCACCGTCAAACCCATGGCCAAGCTTGGTTAGCTCAAGCGCTTGGCGATACATTTTTTTGCCTTCGTCAAAGCTCAGTGACGGGCTCATACGGCTTGATGCTTTAACTTCATCAAGCTTAATTTTATCCATTTTTTTAGCACGCGAGCTGGCTTGTTTTGCTTTAGAGGCATTAGCACCAAAACGGTTAACAAAGTCTTGCAGCTCGTCTATTTCAGCGCTTTTTTTCGCGTTTTCAGCTAATAACTGTTCGCGTTGTAAGCCTGAGGCTTCAAGGTACTTTTCGTAGTTACCTGGGTAAATACGCAGCTCGCCGTAATCAATATCGGCCATGTGTGTACATACCGAGTTTAAAAAGTGACGGTCATGGGAAATAATAATCATGGTACATTTACGTTGGTTAAGCTCATTCGCAAGCCACGTAATAGTATGAATATCCAAGTTATTAGTTGGCTCATCAAGTAGCAAAATGTCAGGATTAGCAAATAGCGCCTGTGCTAAAAGCACACGCAATTTCCAACCAGGGGCTACGTTTGCCATTAAACCATAATGAAATTCTTTATCGATACCCGCATCAAGTAGTATTTCTTCTGCGCGGCTTTCTGCGGTGTAACCGTCCATTTCAGCAAATACACTTTCAAGCTCGGCTACTTTCATGCCGTCTTCTTCGCTCATTTCAGGCAACGAATAAATACGGTCGCGCTCTTGTTTTACTTTCCAAAGCTCAACGTCGCCCATAATTACCGCATCAACTACGCTGTATTGTTCAAACGCAAACTGATCTTGGCTTAGGTTACCTAATTTTAGCCCCGGCGTAATAGACACATTACCTGCACTAGGCGTAAGCGCACCGCTTAAAATTTTCATAAATGTCGACTTGCCGCAGCCGTTAGCGCCAATTAAACCGTAACGGTTACCGTTACCAAATTTAGCTGAAATGTTTTCAAACAACGGCTCTGCGCCAAACTGCATCGTAATATTTGCGGTGGAGATCAAAAAAAGTAATCCTAGAAAATTAATGGCAGGGTTAAGCTGCAGCAAGGTGCCGCATAAATAAACAAGCGATAGAGTAAATAATAGGCCGCGAATTATACAGATCCACGCCCAAAGATGAAAGGTAAAAGAATAAAGCTTAAAAGCTATAACAGCTGATAAATAGCGTGTATGTTGCTTTTATTTTGTTTAATTAACTCATTTATAGCTTGTAACTCGGCTTGGTTAATAGACTTTTTACTCAACATTAAATGAATAGAACTCTTATTAATAGCCGCCATACTAGTAACAAGCTCAACGCTTGGATGTTGGTTTATAAAATATTGTGCAGCTACTTCGTCTTCTATTGCGTAATCAACCCTGTTTTTACTAAGCATAGCAAAGCGTTTGTCGGCTGTGGGCATCATAATAACGTGAGCAGGATGATTTTGTTTAAACTGCGCAAATGCAGCGCCATAATAACTACCGCGACCAATAGCGAGCGTTAAATCTCTATAAAAAATATCGCTTAGGTTATTTATATCAGGAGAGTCGCTATATTTATAAAGGCGCATTATTTCATCGCGATAAGTATCGCTAAAATAGGCATAACTTTGTCTATCAGAGGTTATGCTGGCTGCAAAAACAATATCAATACGGCCTTCTTTTAACTCTTCAAAAGCACGAGCAGAGGTAGGCAGCAACATAAACTTTAAACAAAAAGGTGAGCCGTTAAAAATCGTATTTACCACATCAATTTCAACGCCTGTTAAATTGTTATTAACTGCCACCACATAAGGCGGCCAGTTGCGTTCATTGGTACCCACTTTAAGTGTTTTGGCACAGGCAAATACCTTAAAACTACCAATTATTAGTAATACAACAAAAGCGAGTCTTAGCATTTTATTACTCTAAAGAATGACTACAACTAAGTATACACTAGCTGGCAGATTTATCCCGCTTGTAATAAATAAAGAGCACGCAGTGCAGGTAGCCCAGTAAAAACAAATGCTGGGGGCTCAAGGGGTTGCAACTAAGCCTAACGACGCTCGATAAGCCTTTAATTGTTTGTTACGGCCAATTTCATCGGTTAACTTATTCCAGCCGGTTTCAATGTTTTCAACCGTTTGGTCTACGGTTTGGTTATGCCTTAAGTATTTAGCTACTTCCGTGTCGAGTATGTCTCTAAAGTAACGGTTGTTTTCAAAAATTCTTAAATCCAGAATAATATTGGCATTATTTACCGTTTTAGAAATAGAGCCTAAATAAAAGCGAAGGGTATTTTCACTCATGCCTTGCTTAAGCCAGCTTTGCTGATTAACCAATTGAGAGGTACGATACGGGTTCATGCCCGTGGCCCCTATGGTTACATCTTCATTAGATTGCAAAGGCTGAGTAACATACGACAAGTACTCATAAGCGAGCTTTTTTTTGCCAGCAGTGCTGGCGCGGTTTATTGAGCCTACCCAACCACCAAATGCAGCATAAGGCGCATAGTTAATATCGCCCATGGCAAATGGGCAAAGGGTAGAGTTACATCGCTCAAGCTGGTTTGTTTTACGATTTAATACCTCGGTTGACCCCGGTAATATACTTACCCCCGTTTTGTTTTTTACTTTAGATTCGGGTAATACGGTCATGGTGCCAATATCGCCCCATTCAATAGCTAAAGCGCAGCGCCCATTAATAAACGCATACCTTACATCGTTAGTGTCAAAGTTAAGTTCATCGGCAGAGCCAAATTCGGTGGTTTGTTTATAAATTTGTAAGGCTTTTTTAAATGCCGCGTTATTCACTAACGGCGCCATGGTTTTGGTGTTAAAAAATATCCCCTGCGACGTGCCTTTACTTTGCAAAAAACTACCCGCAATAGACAACAGCGACCAATACGACTGTTCATTGGCTTTTTTAGAAATGCACGAGCCAAAATCACCTTCGCCATCCCCATTCATATCAACCCCATGTAATTGCTTAGCAATAGCAAGGTAATCATCCCAGGTTCTGGGTGGGGTTAGGCCATACTTTTTAAGGACATCGAGGCGGTAATACAGTAAGTGTATATCGCCATCGAGGGGGATAGAGTAAATTTGACCATTATATTTAGAGCTAAAATCTCTAAAAAAGCGCGATACATCATTCCATTGAATTAGAGGGTCGGCACTTACGTAGGTGTCTAGGCGCTCTAGGTAATTATTTTGTGCAAAATCAACCATCCACTGCGATGCATAAGCAATAATATCGTACTGGCTGGTTGGCGAGCTTAAATCTTTACTTATTTCGTTATATAACTGACCAAAAGGCACCTTGGTTACATTAACTTTAATACCGGTTTGCTGTTCAAACTCTAAGCCTCTTTGTATTAGTGGCTTGCTAATAATAGTGCCTAAATCAACCGTAAGTACATTAAGTTGGGTGTTTGCGTGAAGCAGTGTACTGGGTTGGCTTTCTATTTTAGAGAGAGGCAGGTTACTTTGTGCAACGCATTGAAAAACAAAAATTAAGCTTATAACTAAAGCAAATACAACTCTCATAAAAAACTCAACCACAGCAATATGTAATTACTACTCTAGTCTATATTTTGTGGAAAGGGAAAAGGCAGGTAGTTGTAAGCAATAAAAAGCGCTTCTAGCTCACCACTGGCAAGTAACTTAGCAAAACCGGCATCAAAAATTTGTGCTAACTCGCGGCCTTTAGCGTTATCGGTAAAGGCAATGTATTGCTTTATTGGAACTATGTTTTCAATTTGGTACTGCTGTGGGTCAAAGTTTATTGTTGATAACTCAGCGGCATTAGCAATCAAGGTTTGCTGCAGCGCTTTACGGCTATCTAAAAAGAAATCAAGCCTATCGAGCTTGAGCATTTTAACGCCCTCAATCCGCTGAGTAACCTGTTGTAAATCAATCGGCACATACAAATAATTATTATAGTTAGATCCCCTTAATGTGCCTACCGAGCGGTTTTGTAACGAATACTCACCTTGCCAATTTTTAAATCGGCCTTTTTTAAACATCGCCGACACAAAAGTAATATCGTAATGCCAAACCGGAAAGTACAACCCCTCCACCTCATTTTGCCTTGCACTTAACATAGCATCGGCATTGCCGTTAGCCGTCCACCAATAAGCACGCGACTGAGGCACAATCATAATATTGAGTTCAATCGACTGCGCAGCAAAAATTTTAGTCAGCATATCAACGTAAAGGCCAGAGCCGTCTTTTTCTACCAGCCCGTCAATGGTGTCGGTAGCCAGTACAATTTTTTTAATATCGCTCGACGCCCAACCACTGCTAGGCACGCCTAAACAAAGCGCTAAAAGTACAGCTAAAAACCACTTAAACCTAACATTCATTGTAAGTAACACCTCGGTACTTAAACACAGCCACACTAGCCAATACATTTTTTATACTAGTAAGCGCTGAAGAGCGATCTTATGAGTAAACATAGCACACCTCGCTGACCAATAAATGAACGGTGCAATACGTGTTCATACTATTACACTGAAGGGTAAATAACAGCCATGTTTTTAGTGTGGATTAAGGTAAGTGTTTAATTATTGCTACTCATTCAAATAGCACCGAAGCGTTTATATAACTTTAATACTTTCAAAGATGTAGAGTTAATAGGTAAAAGTGTAAATAACATTGGTTTATAGCAGTTAAACAGTGCTTTTTTGTAATAAAAA
Organism: Pseudoalteromonas sp. US3C1013; assembly: GCF_048401115.1. GTDB lineage: Bacteria > Pseudomonadota > Gammaproteobacteria > Enterobacterales > Alteromonadaceae > Pseudoalteromonas > Pseudoalteromonas undina. The sequence goes on from NZ_CP183076.1 coordinate 127,770, forward strand.
CATACTACTTAGGACGTATATATTGCCGTAGCTCTATATTTTTAAATGTTGATACTGTAGATTAGTTATAAATGAATGCCAGATTAATAAATAAACCAAGGAGCGGTGAATTTAGTGCTCACTAAAACACTCAATTACTACAATCAACATGCACAAACTTTTAGCGACTCAACGCTTAATGTTGATATGTCGGCGCTTTACGCTGAGTTTTTACCGCTTATCCCTAAACATGGCCATATTTTAGATGCTGGCTGTGGCAGTGCCCGCGATGCTATGTATTTTAAACAGCAAGGTTTTACTGTTAGCGCGTTTGATGCAAGCGAAAATATTGCAAAGTTAGCCAGTAATTACTTACAACAAACTGTAGAGGTTAAAGCCTTCCAGCAGCTTAATTGTACAAATATGTACGACGGCATTTGGTGCTGCGCCAGTTTATTGCATGTGCCAAAAGTAGAGTTACCGCAGGTGTTTTTAAAGCTGCAAAATGCCCTAAAACCAAACGGTGTTTTGTATGTGTCGTTTAAATACGGCACGCAAGAACGTGTGCATAACGGCCGTGAATTTACCGATTTAAATGAAGATGGCCTAACCGCGCTAATTACCCACCACACCGAGCTTAAAATACTAAAACAATGGCAAACGGTTGACCAACGCCCAGAGCGCGAAAGCGAAGTATGGCTCAATGCCCTAATTAAAGCAGTGCCGGTTTTATGATTGGCGCAATGCAGCAACAACTCGACTTTATCGCCTATATTCAGCGCATGCTGGTTGAGGGAGAGTTCACCGCAACGTATAAATATGCACTATTACATGCTATTGCTGATATTTGCGTAGAACAGCAAAATGAAGATCAGAGTGCGCCAATGGAAATAAAAATCGACACGTTAGTCGATAAATTTATTCAACTTTATTGGAACCACTCAATGCCTTACGCTGCGCACTCTACCGATATTATTACTAATACTGAAGATATGCTGTTAAAGCAAAATAGCCAAGGACAGGCAAAGTTCATCACCGAAATTTACAAACTACAAAATGCAGGTGTGAAAAGTTACAACGCATTCAAAAACTACCAACAATATAACCAAGTAATTAGTTCTCTTAGGCGAACATTTATCGATGGCCCTCTTTGGCGCTTACAGTTACTTTCGGGTAAAGAAGAATGTTTTTTATATCCCCATATACTTTTAGGTAAAGGCAGAGAGCCCAAGCGAATTGTTTTAAATGCTGGTATAGCTCAGTGTTTTAGGCGTTTTTACGATTTGGTTGTGCATCTTAGTGTTACTGAATGGATAGAAAAAGTACAAACTATAAAAGCGAATCAAACACTATTAGGATCGCAAAGCCAGCTACAAGAGTTCTTGTTTGGCAGTAACAGAACTGCGTTAAAAGTGGTAACTCCACTATTGATAGATATTCAAAACGGGCTTTGCTTTTACTGCCAAAAGCCAATGAATCTAAAAAACGAAAAAGAAACTAAAAAAACGCCAGAGATCGATCACTTTATTCCTTTTAAGCGCTATCCAAACGACTTAGCACATAACTTTGTTGCTGCGCATGCTGATTGTAATAACAATAAGCGAGACCACCTCGCAGCTTTTGCTCACCGCGACCGCTGGCTAGAACAAAATCTTGATACTCATAAAGCCGAAATAACTAATAAACTACAACCTTACTTTTATTGCGATGCTGATAAATCGCTTGCAGTAAGCAATTGGGCGTATCAGGTAGCCGAATCAAGCAGTGCTAAATTATGGCTTGGCAAAAACAGTTTCGAACAAGCAAAACCAACTGCTGAGTTGTTTACGTTTCCAAACGCATCCCAACCTGAGTTAAATCAAGTTGCTAAGCCCGAAGTTAGTTTAAAATCAACTGATAACGCATTAAAGCTGCCGTACTTCCCCAATATAAAAATAGCCTGTGGGCATTTTAAAACAGGGGATGAAAGCGATATGGAATTGATGGATGCACCACTTGGCGCGGGCAAGCTCGACCCACAAGTGCATTTTTTAGCACACGCATCGGGTAACTCAATGAATGGCGGTAAACACCCAATACTTGATGGTGATTTACTGTTACTTGAGCTTATAACGTCCGATAAAGCCGGATCGCTACGCGGCCAAATAGTCGCCATAGAACGAGATGATATAGGCGGGGAAGGGCAGTATTTACTGCGCAAAGTTAATAAATTACCTAATGGGCAATATGAGCTAATTGCTCAAAACCCAGATTACGAAGTAATGATTGCAGATGAAAGCATGCGAACCTTCGCGCGGTTTAAACAAGTGGTTGCTGAGTAGTTTGTAGTTGCGCTTTAACTTGTAGGCGCAGAGCTTGCTCACGCGAAAAGCGAAGCTTTTAGATGTGTAGGTCGTGGCGTAGGCGGGAGTTTACCTCGAGCATTTAAATTGTAGGTCGTGCTTTAGCGCGTCAATGTGATTGATAATATTAGGAATTGTGAAGGGATTAATAACCTCTATTCGAGGTTATATCGCGTTGGCGATGGCAACCAAAGGGCGGCTGCCGCCGACCGCCCTTTGGAATCCCACGGCGCGCCCGAGGATCACACTGTATCCTCAAGTTAAAAATTGATGTGAACGTAAGCGCCGTGTATTCGCCATCCATGGCGAAGTCACGGTTTAACTTGCAACCATGCAAGTGATTACTCATCAATTAATAACTTTCGGGTGTGATCACGGGGAGTTGGAGTGTGTTGGTAGATTGGTGTTTATGAGCAGGAGTTGTTTAATCTGGTTTTAAAGATTAATCCTAGCTGAACAGTAATTGCTCTAATGATTATAAACTGTTACGTTAATAACCACATAATAAGAAAGGACTCTATTAAATGAAACTCAACCAAGTTTTATCAATCGTCAACCAAGTTGAAAAATCTAAATTCATTTCATGCCTTGATCGTCTTTGTTCAGACGCCGCTAAAAATAATAAAACACTAGCTAAAACAATCGACAATATTGACGGCCAAATTAAAAATGCATCAGGAAGTGAAATAACTCAGTTATTTAATACCGTCCGCGAGTTCTTCAAAATTTCTGTAAAAGAACAGATTCTAATGAGTACAGCGCAGCTTAATTTATTGGTGAACATATTAAGTCGTGATGGCAACGGAGTTGCAAGAATTAGCTGGATAGAGTCACTTTATGAAAAAGAATGGGCAGAGTTATCCAAGCTATCAAAGGAGCTAAAAGAGTGTATTCAACAAGGCTCTGCCGAGAGTGTTTTAGAGCGAAACCGAGCGTTGAAGATTTATCATGCTTGCATGAAAGAAGCATACTTTAATGATGAAAAAAATAATCGAGAAGCGAAAGTTACTGATGACGAACGCAGTATCCTTAATGTACTGGCTGAAGAGCTAAATCTTACTACTGATGAATGTGCCGCTGTAGAGCATTTGGTTGATGTTATTCCTAAAAACGGTGTGCTAGATGCTTTAAATAGCCTCAGAGATATGGGGTTATTATTTATAAGTAAAAAGCGCCAAGAAGTGTTTATTCCTGATGAAATAGTTACCCTACTGAATGAAATTCAAGGCAAAGATTTAGCTGATAAGTACGTACTGAGAATACTTAGAACGCTGGCAGATGCCGAACTTTCTAATGCACTCAAAGCCCATGGTCGTAAAATTAGAGGCATAAGCCGCACTGATAAAATTCAAACAATTATTCATTCAGGAATTAGCGCTGCTAAATTATTATCAGACGATATTCATAACGTTGAAGATAACCAAAACCAACGTAAAGACAGATTAAAGCAGCTAATACAAGATTTAGAAATTGATACAGATAAACTAGGTACAACCTTAGATGAGCGCATTGGTCTAATATTGTCATCGTTATCAGGTGCAACAGAAAAAGAGTTTGATTCCCTTAGTGCCAGCGGCTTTAAACAGCTTCTAAAAACATTAGAAGAACACTTCCCAACTATGCAGGCTGTGCTTAAAGAAGCATTTGAACTTGAAGCGAACGAAATAATAGACACTGAAAAACTACGTGCGTTAAGTATTACTCCTCACGATATTCTATATTTACTTTCAAACGATGAAGTTAGAGAAGTTCGCGATAGCATGGGGTTATCCAAGCGAGGCAATGCACGCTTTGCAATCTTAGAAAGCTTTGCAAACGCAACAGATAAGCTGATTGAAAATTACGATGCTCTAGCACGCCGCGATATTAATGCGCTAAAAGAGGCTGGAGCAGATGTAACCGAGGCCGATATTGGTGTTAAGTTTGAAGAAGTCACAAAGGCTATCTTTGAGCTATTAGAGCTTAATATTGACGAAGACCTACGTAAAGACCTAAACACCACTAAAGATAAAGCCGATATCGTAATCTCGCTTAGTGATAACGACATAATTATTGGTGAAGCAAAAACCTGTAAAAATGGTGATTTTGCAAAATACTCAACGACCTCTCGCCAAGTAAAAGCTTATGTAACACGCGCTGAAAATCAGGGTAAACGTGTAGCACAAGTATTAATAATTGCCCCTAGCTTTTCTGATGATTTCATCGAATCAGCCGAGATGGATACCGAAGTAAATATTTCGTTGCTAGAAGCACATGGCCTTAAGTTAATACTTGATGCTTATAAGTCAAAGCGTAATCCAAGTTTCGCGCCTAAGCTATTGACCAAAGGTGGCTTGTTGAAAGCAGAATTAATAGCAAAAAATATATAAGTTAATTTAAGGTAATCTCAGGATAATAGTATGGAAAGTGGTTTAATAACGTTTTTTGATATAACAGAGTGTGGCTTTTATAAAAAAAGAAAATCTACTGCCACAAGTAAATTTGAAAATATACATGTTCAAGGCTCTATAAAAGAAAGTGTGGAACAAATAATCGAGTGGGCAGCTCAAAGGGAGTTTGAACAAACCGTGCCTTGGTGTACTGATGAAGCTCCTAGTAAACCCAGAGTCTTTTTTAAAGATTATTGTATCGATCATGCAACCGGTGAATGCTTAATTATTTTTTGTAAGTCAATCAAGAATGGTTCTAGTCGTCTTCATGGCTTTGATGGTAGTACAAAGGTTGGTGATGGTAAAAAAGATGTTTTCCCCATTGATAATAAGATTAAAGGAAAAGAGCTAATTGTAGCTGATATTATGTACTATTGGTTTATGCCAGAAGAAAACCTTTTAGCCTCTATAAAGTTCCCTCATTCTATCTGTTCGACAGATGATATTACTTATTTTTTTAAAAAGTGTGTTGATAACTTTGTTCCTAATGAGGGAAGGAGTACAACAAACACAACTATTTATAATCAGTTTGCCAAAAGAGATATCGCTGTAAAAAGAGTTACATATGAAGCATCAGATAAAACATCAATGAGTTATGTATTTAATACGGAAATGAAAGAAATTGAACTTAAAAACACTCAAAATTTAGATAAGCTATGTAAGCAGATAACCCACATTGTGATACGAGATACAATTTCTGCCAGAAAAGCTATTGAGACTGAATCTTTGTCTGATTTATGGAGAAAATTCAGAAATAAGTCAGATGATTTGACTAGAAATAAGCATGTTGAAATTATTGAGGAGGTATTTTTAACTGCGTCCTCATTAAAGCAGCTAATTCAGACATATTCAGATGATATTGAATCTGGAAGTATATGGAACAATATAGGTTTTAAAACTGGAGCCAACAATAGCACTAAATGGTTTGATAGTTACCTAGCAAGGAAGTATATAGTCCTCGACCCCAAAGATAAAAAGGAAGGTAGTTATTATTCTGCTGAAACTATAATGCAAGTCTTAAAAAAACAGAAAGTAGAGCTTTTGGATTTTCAAGTTAAAGATATTAAAGCGGTGAATTCTTGATTATTAAGGGATTTAAATGAAAGGCCTTTTTTTTACTATTTTACGTCATTTTATTTATATTTCAGTTAGCATTTTAGCTGGTTACTACTCTATGGATATATTAACTTATAAGGACTTTAATCCTGCAGTTAGTGTACTTCAAAATATATCGGCAGCCGTGTTTACTTTATCAGGCATATGGATAGCGTATTTATATCCACAAGCGATAAGTAGCATAACCTCATCAAGTAAGGTGGGGTTACTAAAAGGTAGCGAAGATGCTAAAAGAGTAGAAAATCTTGTTTATGTTGTTAGTACGTCAGCATTAGTATTATTTTTTATTCTATTGATTAGTGTATTCGAGCCTATTTTCTACAAAGTAATTCCTAGCGATTATAAGGTTAAATTAAATTGTTTAATTATTAGTTGTTTATTTTACCTAACTATTATTCAGTCTATTTCTATTTTAAAAATTATTGCTAGTAATTTAGATTTTGTTTATAGGCTCTCTTATAAGGTTACAGAAAAAGAGGTTGATGATGAATTAAGTAAGTAGTCACTGACTTACTTAAATCTGCTAGTGCTCACCCAACCGCTAATTTCCCTGCCTCATGCCACATTTCACTTGGCATGGGGTTGGTTAATTCCCACGTTATATTCATCGGCTGGCTGCCGTTGTGGTTTTGGTATTTAACCTCGCCGTAGTTTACAAACCCCATAGTTCGACCGTTTTCGTCTTTGCCTTGTTCGCGCACAAATAACAGGATGGTTTTGCTTGTTCTTAGGATTTAGTTTACTAAAAAATGCAATGTAAACAAGCATTAACTCATTATTGAATTAAAGACTGCTGCCAAGAAAATTCCCCCGTGATCACACCCGAAATTGAATTAATGATGAGTAATAGCAGCGCATGGATGCGCGTTAAGCGATGCTTACACACGGACGTGTTTCATCGCGTTTACGTTCATATTATTAATTTAAATTGAGGTAACTGTGTGATCCTCGGGGCGCCGAGAGATTCCAAAGAGAAGTCGGCGGTTACTTCTCTTTGGTTGTCGTCGCCAACGCGACACTTACTCGTTAATAAGATAATTAAGAAAGTCTTCTTTTGAAGAAAATACTTTGAATGTTTTTTCTATACGGTTTTCAGTTTGTGTTAATAACCAATCAAACGCTTCTTTTTTATAGCCTTTTCCATCAAAAACGATAACTACCGTTTTCTCTGGTGCATTACTTAATGACTCATAAAAGAATGGGAATTTTTGGTCGACAGAGCCGCTTTGTACTTGCCTATGAGCTTCTATTCTTAATAAGCCTTTAGTTTTATGATGTATTAAAAAAGTACTGTGACGTGTACTGCCGTACATATCTTGATAGGCTGCACGCTTAATATATTTCTGCTGTTGAGGTTGAAATTCTGTACATTCAGTAAAGCCAATAGAGGTTAGATCTTCTTCTAGTTCAGTACAAAACTTACGGTTTGATTCTTGTGGCGAGCCTGTATGTTCATACTTATTTGGTATTTCATCAAATAATGGTAGTTGACCATCCATGTAACTTTCTCCTTTATAGTTGAACAATTAACATACTAAATAAAGGGTGAAAGTCAAAGCAACAGCGGCGTTTAATTTAGCCTTATAGAAAATGCTTAAGGAGCTGTGGAGATCCACGGAGAGAGCAACGCTTTAACTTAGTAAATAATGCCTTTCGGTTGTCGTCGCCAACGCGACTTCTACTCAAATTTGCAATTAAAAATTCCCGCCACGAACTGCTCCAACAATTGCGCTCAGGCATGATTTAACAATTCGCTTAAACTATCTGTTTCTATTTTAGATTCAATCCTCTATATTCAGCCTAGGCGCTCAACGGAACACAGCACTCAATTTTAGGATAAATAATGATTAAATGGATTTTATTGATACTACTTTGCCTATTTACTTCTCTCCCGCAAGCGTACGAGCAATACTCGCAAGAACATTGCGATAGTATTGTAAAAGAACGTGAAACAATACGTTCACGGTTGCGTCAAGGCTATAGGGTGAAAGAAGGTGAGCGGTTAAAAGCACGGTTCAAATCTTTATTTGAAGAACTTGCAAAGCATTGTGATAAACCCAAACAAACCAATCGAACACATCAACGCTCTTCGGCTTACAGCACAAGTAATAATGCATTATTGCACTCGCGGGTGCCTAATATGAAATTGCATAGCGACAGCTATAGCGATCCTGAAAAGCTGGCTGCGTGGTCTGAATTTTATACTTTACCAAAGCGCTGCCGTTCAAAAGGCATGCAATCATCCGATTTCGTATGGTGCAGTGAATACCGTGGTGAACAAAAACGCTTATTTGAAGCCCAATGGAATAAGCGACGATAAAGATGTTGAGCACAAAATGGTGCGTGCTATTTGTATTTATTGTGCTGTTAATTGCAGTTGCTTTATAGCCTCTATACTCGATAGCCATCTACCTTGTTGTCTTTGATTAGCCATTTAAGTTACCCAAATAATTAAGATAACTCAATATACCTAACAGCAATAGCAACAACAAATTTGAAGGCTAATGCCAAGACAATTCCCCCGTCATTTTGCCCGAAAAGACTCAATTGATGAGTAATTAATTGAATGGATGCAATTAAAGCCGTGACAGGCACATGGATGTGCCTTACACGGCGTTTACGTTCATATCAATTTAGGCTTTTAGGAAAGTTCAAAATGCTCGGGGCGCCGTGGGGTTCCAAGGGGCGGTCGGCGGTATCCGCCCCTTGGTTGCCGTCGCCAACGCGACATCTACAAATAATTTGTAGGCCTAGTAAAAAAAAGCCTCTAAAATCATCATAGAAAATATACTTAACAAAAAGCCTGTAGTAGAAATAAGGTGCAAGAAAGCTAAAAACTTGTCTATTGGTCTTGCATACTTTGCAACATGGCTGCCATCAAATAGTGGTGTTGGTTTTCGTGCCCTTTCACAAAAAATAGCCATAGCGTAAAATGGCGCACTTGCTCCGATTCCTTTATCCCAGCTTGGGGAGCTAATTCCATCTTGTATCATTTTATTATCAATGTATTTAATTGAAATACGCGGGAATAAAACAGCCATTATCATAAGATAAAAAAAGAAAAAGATGCTGCTGTATAATAGTATTTCTAATATAGGCATTAGAAAACTTCTTTTGTTAGAGGTTGTCTATCGTATATATTTTCAAAAGTCTTTTTCATAAATTTGTTCATTTTTATACTTGCTGTAAAATTAAGCCGGGTAGAAACTTAAACCGACAACACAAAAGCTGCACACCTAAAACATAAATAACCCCTTAACCTAACTCAACAATATCACCTTGTAAGCATGGCGTTTGCTCAATTACGCTCTGTATTAAAGTAATTAACTGACTTGCCGTTTTACTTGGCTGGCGTGTGTTATGCCATAACGCATAAATAGGCCTGTTTGCAAAAGCAGGCTGCAATTCAATATAGTCAAAAGCCTGTTTGTCAGTAATACAACTAATTTCACTCATAGGTAATAAACCAACCCCATTACCTTCTTCAACCATTTTTCGGGCTATTGTTATATCAAAGCAATAACTTATATCGCTGTAGAGCTCTGTTAGTTTGTTAAGCATGCCTGTTGGTAACTGAGTTTGAGTATAAGGTAAAATTAGGCGAGTTTGCGGTGCATCTTTTTTGCTGACCAACTTAACCGCAATAGCGCCTAAGCGTTTTTGATAATAACTTGAGTCTTGTTGTGGGCCAATGCGAATAGCGAGGTCAAAGCGTTGTTGGCTCAACTGACTATTAGCATTACTCGGTGATATGTGAAAATTGAGCGAAGGATTATCTTTTATAAATGTATTTAGCGCAGGCATAAGTAGATCTGCAATGATGTTCTGTGGGCATAATAAATAAAAAGTATTGCTGTTATTGCTAGCACAATTAAGGGCGGTTATTTGATTATTAAGTGCTAACACTGAATCTGCAAGCGATGTATAGAGCTGCTCTCCTTTTGCTGTTAGCACGATTCCTCGTGCTGTACGTTGCAATAATGGCTCTGTTAATTTGGTTTCAAGTGCTTGAATACGTCGCGATAGCGTCGATAAATTTAAGCCTAAGTCTTTTGCCGTTTGGCTCATACTTTTACGCCTAGCTACCTCTATAAATAAATGAATGTCATCAAGCATTTCTGTTTCTCAATCTTAGTTTGCATTTTTGTGAGTATGGAAGCCCCAAGCTTTTGAATATAGTAACGCCAAGGAGGAAAGATGAAAATTCATTTTATATTTACATTGGCATTTTCGTTCATGATGTCGTTTTTACTATCTGCATGGGTGACCTACGTAAATTTAGGTTTAAGCGATACCTTTGTGCAAAGTTGGCTAACTGCATTTATTAATGCCTGGCCTGCGGCTTTTTTAGTGGCCTTTACCGTAGCACCGCCAATTCGTGCTGTGGTTATTAAATTAATTAACAAGGATTAAAGATGATTAATATAGTGGCAAAAATAACCCCTCAAGCTTCATTATTTGATGACTGTAAAGGGCGTTTACAGCAAATTTTAAAGCCTACACAGGCTGAGGTTGGTTGTATTCGATTTGAGCTATACAGCAATAGTGAGCAAACATGCTTGTTTTTAGTCGAACAATTTACTTCGCAAGCTGCTTTGGATACGCATTATTCACAGCCCTATGTAAAAGAGGTGTTTGCATTTTATGAAACGGCGTTAGCAAAACCGGTAGAAGTAAATAAATTAGTCGCGATTGAGTAAGTTTAATTTATCGTGTGTACCTCATTGGAGTGGGGAGTGTGTGTCCTCGGACGGTCGGCACTCGCTAACGCGACATGTATAAATAAAGGTGGCGAGCGACGAGTTGCGGGTTTAGAGCCATTAAAAGCTGCGCTTTTCGCGTCAGCAAGCTGCACGCGGTGAGAACAGGTAAAAGGTTCTAGGCTGAATATAGTCCGTCGCTCGCGGCTCGTTACCCAAAATTGGCGTTTAAAATAATCACAGCTAAAACTGGTTTCTACGATTTCAACTTACCAATTAACACAATGAGGCAATTAAGTGTGCTATTTGCCTCACTTTTTGAGGCGAATAATGCGTGAAAGTAACGTAATTTAAAAGCGGTGCTTTTCACGTCAGCAAGCTTAACGCCTACGGTGGTAAAGGCAGCGGGCTTCGAGTGACGAGCAGCGAGCTTGTGCTAAAACCTAAAGCCTAAAACCTAGCTCGTAGCTCGCAACCCATGCCAGGTCAGTCAGCCAGAGCACTATTTGTGGGCTGATAAGCGCCATTATCTAACGCATCAAAGTAAGTTTGGTAGCGACCATTTTGTTTAAATTTAAGTAATTGCTGATTAAAAATCTCAAGCCATTGTTTACTGTATTCGTTATTTTTAGGGAACATGACAAAGCTTTTATTGATTAATAGTGGCCTTGGGTGATGCACAATGGCATTTTTTATTGTAGGTAGTTGACCTGCCAATATGTGATAGCCTACGCTTTTTTCCTCGGCAAAGGCGTCTATTCTGCCCATAGCTAAGCGTTTAAAGTTTTGCTCTGTGGTACTTACTCGCGACATATCAAATAGACCCGCTTGTAGTGCTTTATCAAACTCTTCGCCATAGCTGTAAGCAAGCCCACCACCGAGTAATAAGCCTTTTAAATCGTTTAGGTTTTGCCAATCAAAAGGGCGTTTTTTGTGATAAAAAAATACAAAACGCTCGTTTAACACTGGCTCACTGTAAAAATAATCCTCAGTGCGTTGTTGTTCAAACATCCATACGGCGGTGGCTGCGTATTTATCATTAATGGTGTCGTGGTAAGCACGCGGCCAGGGTAAAAAGGTAAAGTTAACCTTAATATTGGCTTGTGCAAATAAGTCGGTGATTAAATGGGCAATCACACCTTGATGAGGTAATGATTCACTTAAAAAAGGGGGCCATTCGCCGGTACTTATATTTAAAGTAGTGGTATGTGTGGGCTGTTCGTTTTTGGGTTGAATTGCTTCAATTGCGTTACTGTAATCACTCACTAAAGCCATCAGACAAAAAGATGCGGTAAAAATAAGGTATCTTAATTTAGCTGATAACATCACATGCATATGTATAGTTTACTCCTTCTTAGCCATTAGGTTGTGACTGGTGCTGTTCAAAAAGTAGGCTATTGTAGTGAGTGAAACTGAATGCACGCTTAAGCTAGAACAGTCGGCAATAATACTTAATCATTTTACGGGGCTAAACGTGTCGCTACCTGCGTTAAAAAACTCTCATTACGACTGCATGGATGCAGAAGGTAGAGCAATGCAGGAGCAATTGCTGAGAACAACTAAATAGCAAATTTTTTGCCTAGCTATCAACACATTTTTCCTGCCTCAAAACAGACCACTTGATTAAGCGAATTGGTATTAGATTTAAAGCCACCTTTTAATAAGTACAGCGTACTCTATTATTCTTTTGTTTGCATGTTTTTTGCGCGCTCTTCAGCTTCAATTAGTGCTTGTGATTTAGGGGCGCGTTGCTTTTCTTCCACTTTCGGTTTTTGTGGTGAATTTGGATCCCAACTTTCATCAAGCGATAAGTTAGCAAATGGGTTACTGCTTTGTGGCGGTATATCAGGCTTAGTGGGTTCAACTGGCGATACCTTTACTTGTTCTGGTTTTATCGCACTTTTTTTAGTGGGTAAGGGGGCGTTGGGATCGAAGGTGCGTATTTCAGGCTCTTTAAAGTCGTGCTCGGTAGATGGTGTTAACGGTGAGCGCGGTTGTTTAGGCGAATGCAAGTCTGCCTTTGGTTGTTGAGGCGAAATGGGCTCAGCTGCAATAGGTGCTTCTTTTTTAGTCGCTGGTACAGGCTCGCTAGGCTGATTAACCGGCTTGCGCTGTTTTTTGATTGGTTTGGCTTCGGGATCAAAGTCTCTTACTTGTGGCTCTGCATGCTCGGTGGCATTTTTTATCCGTTCTAAAGTGGCTTTAGCGGCGGCTTCAAACTCTGCGGTATTCGGGATTTGCTTTACTTTAGCTGTGCTCACTTCGTTTGCGTTTGGCTCGGCAATTTCGGTTGTTGTTTTTTGCTCGTTTTTGCTGGTATCAAGAGTCTTAGATTCATCAATAGCAGTACTACTTTGCTTGTCATCGCACTTAGTAGGGGGAGCAGCTAGTGGCATACTGGTATCGGCAGGCTCGTTATTTTGCTTAACATGGCGTAGGCGCATTAATACAACAACCCCAATTATTACCACTAAGAGTAGCGCCACACTGGGTAATACTAGCGACAACATATTTGATTTTTTAGGGATTGATGAGGCAACACTGTTAACTTGCTCTGTGGCATTTACGGTAACCGGCATGGCCGTTTGTAAAGGCTCCACTGTTGATTTTGTAACTGCTGGAGTTGTGTTGTTTTGCGTGGTTGTATCAATGCTAGGCTGATCATTTGTTGCAGCATCAGCTTGTTCATCATTTGTTGTTTTGTTGGTTTGCGGCTCATTAGGCTCGGTACTTGCTGATGCTGGAACAGTTGTACTTTGAGTATGTTTAATACTTTGCTCAATATCTGGCTCAGACGCTGTTGCTACTGTTTGTTCAACGTTTGATTTTGCGCTTTGCTGTGTAAGTGATGACTGGGTTTGACTCTGTGCAATAGGGGTATTTACAACAGATGAAACAGGCTCAGTTACTTGCGGTTTTGTAATCTCAGGGATGGGTTGTTCAATAATGGGTTGCGCTTTAGGCTTTGCTGCTGGTTGAGTACGTGCCGGGTTACTGCAGTTTTTTTTGTAGTCGCGAGCGGCGTTACGGTACTTACGGCTAGTTTTGTCGTTACTATATTGCTGCTTTTCTTGTTTTATAAGAATGCACATCGCTTCGTTGTAAGCGACACTGCTGGCACTATAAAACAAAGTAAAACAAAAAAGTAAGCAACTCAGTAACGGTTTCATAAAACTCAAAAGCGGTTAAGCATCAATGCACTAATTTTAAGCGTAAAGTAAAAAATTATCTAGGGCTTAGCAATTTCGCGCGCTAAGCTTAAATTAGTCAATCACCATTAAGCTGCGGTACTCGTCGTAAGCAAATTGGTCAGTCATGCCGCTTATGTAGTCTTGAATGAGTCTACATCTGTAATAAAACTCATAAGCTGCAAAGTGGTCGGGCTCTTCTTGCATGGCATTTATAGCGTGCTGATAGCTACTTAAATGTTTTTTAGAGAGTTTTTTAACTAATCTCGACTCTATTAATAAACGGTTGTCGCCATGTAGTGCGCGTTTAAAGTCGTCGCTAGTTAATTGCAGTAACGGTTTATAGCATTCTAGTAGGCCGTTAATAATACGGTAGCCTTGTAGTTCGAGCTTTTCGACCTCTTTATGAGAAAATACATGCTCAAGTGCCACTTGCTTAAGGGCTTGGGTTACTGCATGCAGGTAGCTGCGGTCTTCTAATAATGCATGGTTAAAGTCACCATGATAAATTGGCTCTATGTTTTCAATAAAGCGTTTAGCAGCATGATTTACTAATGGGTGCAGTAACGATACACGCAAATAAATAAAAAATTCACTATTAAAATTAAAGGGCTGTGCTTGCGCGCGTTCAATAGCGTAATTAATTGCATCATCAACAAAGCTTTGATGTTGGGTGTCGTTTAAGGCTAAGTTAATTAACGCTTTTTGATACTGTTTTTTTAGTTGCTCGCATAATAACTGTGTGGTGATTATGTCTTTTTCTACCGCATCTTCTATGTCAGCCAAGCAATAAGAAATATCGTCAGCGGCTTCCATTATGTAACTGGCTGGGTGGCGGCAATGCGGCTCCATTTTGAGCTCAGTTTGCAGTGCCTCTACAAAGCTTTTTTCACTGTAGTAGTAGCCCACTTTTTTCATAATGTAGTTTTTATTTTGTGGGATATCTTGCTTGGCTAAGCTGGCAGGGCGGGTGTACTTTAAAATTGCCGCACTTTGGCTGTAGGTTAAATTTAGGCTGAGCAATGAGTGAATAATACGTATGCCTTGGGCGTTGCCTTCAAAACTGCAAATATCTTGCGCTAAATGTTTAAAAATAACGCCTATACTGCTATTGGCTGTTTGGCAACGCTCAGGCGTAATACTGGCCAAGTTAGCATTAAACCAATTATTAATGGCGGCCTCGCCAAAGTGACCAAATGGCGGGTTACCAATATCGTGCATTAGGCAGGCCATTTCTACTAGGGTTTCTAGCGGGCGTTCTAAGCCTGATAAACCATATTCTTTTTGCTGTTGGTAATTTAAGTTGGCAAAAACACGCTGCACAATAAATCGACCAACTTGTTGTACTTCTAATGAGTGAGTAAGGCGCGAGCGCACGGCTGCATTGCGTTCAAGCGGAAATACTTGGGTTTTTTGTTGCAGCCGACGAATGGCTGCACTATTAATAATTCGGCCACGATCGCTCTCAAGCGCCATTTGTAAATTGGCCGTCGTACGTTGCATACGCGCTGGGGTGATTTTGCTGCTGAAGTCGATCATGGCAATCCTTTTATTTTGCACGTTGGGCTCTTATTAAGTGCACAGTTATATTTTTTAGTGAGCCATCTTTAATCTATCAGCATGTATCATAAAGTAACAACTTGCTTTAGTATTATTTTTTATAAAATTAACATACATCTATAGGTGTTTAAAATGAAGTTGTGGATCACAAAGGCAGTCTGTTTTTGCCTTTTATTAGGGATGAGTAATGCGTTTGCAGCCAAAGAGCAAACCGTAGTGATGATTTCAATTGATGGCTTGCGTTGGGATTATATTGAAAAGCACGGTGCACCCAATTTAAAAGCAATGGCTGAGCAAGGGGTTAGAGCACAAAAAATGCAGCCAGTTTACCCTACTAAAACGTTTCCAAATCATATTTCGGTGATTACTGGTTTACTACCCGTGAACCACGGTATTGTTGACAATAAATTTTGTGACAAAGCGCGCAACAATCAATGCTACAGCATGGGTAAAGGCCAAAAAGACAGTACCTGGGTACGTGGTACTCCATTATGGAATTTAGTAAAAATGCATGGGCTTAAATCGGCGGTGTATTTTTGGCCTGAGTCGGATGCGCGCTTTAATGGTATGACGCCAGACTACTATTTTCATTATTCTAAACAAGGTGACTACCAAGACAGAATTGACCAAATTGTACAATGGTTAAGTTTGCCTCAAGCGCAGCGCCCACGTTTTGTAGCCAGTTATTTTTCGCTGGTTGATAGTATGGGGCATGAGTTTGGCCCAGATGCAGCACAAACACGTGACGCTGTTCATAAGTTAGATGCTTTAGTGGGGCAATTACGCACTCGCTTGAGCAAATTATCTCAGGATATTAATTTAGTAATTGTTTCTGATCATGGCATGGCACAGGTTGATCCTGAGCAAAGCATTATTGTTAGCAGTTTACCTAAAGATGATAATTTTATTATTGTGAATACCGGTCCTCGTTTACTTATTTATACTAAAAGCGATGCTAAAAATGCGGATATTGACGCGTATAAAGCACGTTTACAAAAAGCGGCTAAGGGGCGCTATAGTGTTTTAAGTAGCGAACAGCTTGAAGGCTACCATTATAATAGCGGGAGTAGAGTGGGCGATATTGTAGTGCAGACCAATGCGCCTGCGGTATTTAGTAACGGTACTAAAGCGCCTTATTTAGGTACACATGGCTATGCTTATAGTGATGATATGGCAGCCACCTTTGTAGCAGCAGGTCCTGCGTTTAAAAAAGGGGTAAGTATTGAGCTGGTGAATAATTTAGATATTTACCCTGTACTTGCTAAGGTAATGGGGTTAACGCTAATGAGTAAAGTGGATAGCGATGGCAAAACGTTAATGCCTGCAATAAAAGCAGTTAATCATTAAAAAGAGCGCCGAGGCGCTCCGCAAGGGAAACTTAATTGGTGTAAATGGGTAATACTTTACCCATTTATTTAATGCTAATTCTTAGAATTGGGTTTATTTAAAGTTAGCAATACTGGTTTTTGTGTCGGTTACAGTACGAATAGCATATGCTTGGTTGGTTACACCAAATGAAATGCCGTTTACGCTCCAATTTGGGTTAGAGAAATAATCGTACTGAGTTGCACTACCAAACACATGCGGGTAAGCCATAATACTGGCAAATTCATTTTGTACACCGTGGCCCATACCATCAACATATACGCCACCGGCCGTATCGCCTTGCTTACGAGAATGCGCCAAACCTTGGTTATGACCTAGTTCGTGTACGAACGTTGTAGCTCCACAATCAACGGCTGTTATTGAATACATACGGTTACTCATTGAGCTGTATAAATTGCCATTCGTACCTTGACCAACCCATGCTAGTCCACAAGAGATTAAACCGCTGCCTGCACTTTGGCCTGTGCCTAATACGGCTACCATGTCGGCTTTCCAATCATTACGTAAACCATCTACGTAGCTGCTATTTGTCACAGCGTTAAGCCAATCTTCTGAAGGGGTTATTGCATGGTTGCCTAAGTTTTGAGAACCGACTAAACGCAGTGTTATATCAACGCCATTTTGACTATATACTTGATTACTAAAAGCAATAAGCTGATTAATTTTAGTATTAATATTGCTGGTAGCGGCAGCTGATTGGTCGGTATATAAAATACCAATATCAATTGTTTCTGCTGACACGGTGCTAGCGGCACATAATGCCGTTGCAATAGCGGCTGTTGATATTATTTTTTTCATAGTCGTATTTCCTTTCTTTTGTAATTGCAGTTTTACTGCTGAGTCATCTTGGTTGAGGTTAAAAATTAAATTGAGGGTGATTCTTCATCACTGGGCGCAAACGGATCTCCACCGTCAGTATTTTTTGGTGCGGGTTCACCTACTTGGTGTTCTATATGGTTTTTATATAAATCGCGTTTTGCTGCAATCCAGCCGTATTGGCCTTTGCTTTCAAAAACATAATTGCCACTTGGGGCAGTAAATTGACCATAAACCGCGTCATTACCAACGGTTAATATAGTGGTATGCAACGCTCCATTAGCACCAATCACTTGGCCAACAATGCTTTTATCACCGTTACTGGCATTGGTAACATTCGTTATTTCAGCGCTGTAGGTTTCTGCGGTTTGCGGTATAGCTAGGTCAAAATTATCCCCTGCTTCAAGGGTTTTAAGCGCTGCTAGATCAAATTCTATATAGGCTTCATTTTGTAAATCGGTAGGCAGTACTTTTGCCGCTTTAAGTATTTCTTTTGCCTTGGTTGAAGGTTTATTGATTGCGTCAAATGAGTTTTCAATAACGGCTAACTTTGCTTTTGAAGGGGCGCCTTTTATAGGATCTTTACTCATATCGATTGGTAATGGCTTACGTGTTTGTTTTGCAAATTCAGAATCAACAGGAACGATATCAATAGCTATGGGGGCTTCTACCTCATCGGTTTTATTCTGATTATTAAGCAGCGTATATATGGCAAATACAGACAAAGGAATAGCGATAATTAAAACAATGTAACGTTTCATCTGTTTCTCTTTTAGGGTTATTGGTGAACTAATTGTTAAGTTTTATATTAAAAATAGGATGAGATCAAATTTAAATTGTAACCATAAAGTGTTAACGGGTGTTTTTGTAACTTATTGTAAGTATGTACTTTACCTTTTTTAGGTATTTATTTTTGATTTAATAAGTGTGGTTTTTTGTAGTAATGACGCACCCTGTGGCATGTTTTTAGGTACGTATGTGTTTTTTAAATTGCAATGATTTTGAAAGACAAAACTGACCAATAAAATTTTTTAGCAACGTGATCATTTTTCATTATTCATTATTCAAAATTGCAAAGTATAAATAGGCAAAGTATGTTGTAACATTAGGGTTTCTTAATGAGGGAATTATGGCAGGGACTGATCAGTTACTTAGTCGCACTATGGCGGGACTTGTTGCCGTTATTATTGGTTTTTCAAGTTCAATAGCATTGATTTACCAAGTGGTGATTACTTTAGGTGGCACACCTGAATTAGTGGCAAGCTGGATATTAATGCTGGGCTTGGTAATGGGCAGTACCTCTATTGTGTTGTCGTTTTATTATAAAGTGCCTATTTTAATTGCATGGTCTACCACTGGAGCTGCATTACTAATTTCAAGCGCGCAAGGCTATAGCTTACCTGAAGCGATAGGTGCATTTATGCTCTCAGCCTTATTGGTGCTGGTGTCGGGAATAACGGGGTGGTTTGAAAAAATCATGAACCGCATTCCCAGTGAACTGGCTTGTGCCATGTTAGCGGGGGTATTAGTCACATTTGGCATTGATGTGTTTAACTTTATGAACGATATGCCATTAGTTATTGGTTTAATGGTGGTGGTGTACTTTATTGGTAAGCGCTTTTTTGCCCGTTTTGCGATGCTAAGTGTGTTGCTAGCGGGTATATTTTTAGCGTGGTATATGGGCAATATCGATACCAGTACCGTGCATTGGCAAGCCAGTAGTTTTACTTATATTGCGCCAAGCTTTAGTTTGCAGGCATTTGTAAGTATAAGTATTCCTTTATATATAGTAACTATGACCTCACAAAACTTACCCGGTTTCGCTATTTTGAAAGCACATAATTATAAGGCGCCTATATCATCGTCATTAACTGTGACCGGGTTAATAAATTGTGTGACGGCTCCCTTTGGTACCTATTCTATTAATCTAGCAGCCATAACAGCGGCTATTTGTATGAGCGAAGAGGCCGATAAAGACCCTGATAAGCGTTATTGGGCAAGTATTGCTGGTGGCGTGTTTTATATAGTTATGGCGTTATGTGCGGCTATGTTAGTGGCAATTGTGGCAAGCCTGCCACAGGCCTTAGTATTGGCGCTGGCGGGTATTGCTTTGTTTGGCACTATTGCCAATAGTTTGCAGCAGTCTTTGCATAGTGCTGAATATACTGAAGCAGCCATTATTACTTTTTTAGTCACGGCCTCAGATTTAACTTTATGGTCGGTGGGCTCTGCTTGTTGGGGAATAATTGCCGGAGCAATCACATTAATAGTGACACGTAAGCGCTAAGCGAAGCTTTGAGTTATAAGTTGTCAGCTATCAGAAAGTGATACAAGAGAAAGCGCGAGATATACTCGCGCCTACAAGCTTTCACCGCACTTGGCTAATCTCCAGTTGAATGCTGAGAGCTAAAACCTAACCGCTGCTCTCTTTTTATAGCATTGGCTTTAACACATCAAACATAGCGTCGATGTGATCGTCACGATCATTTAGGGCTGCAATGTATCGGTATTTTTCGCCGCCAGCTTCTTCAAAAATTTCGCGGTTTTCACCTTCTAATTCTTCAAGTGTTTCAAGGCAGTCGGCGCTAAATGCAGGGCTGATAATTGCGATATCTTTAATTCCTTCGCTAGGTAAGCTCTCAAGAGTTGCATCTGTGTATGGTTTTAACCATTCAGCTTTACCAAAGCGACTTTGAAAAGTAGTGATCACTTTATCTTTGTCTAGCCCTAGTTTTTCAACCACTAAACGCGTGGTTTGTTGGCATAGGCAGTGATATGGGTCGCCATTATCTAAAAACTGTTTAGGCATACCGTGGTATGAAAACACCATTTTTTGTGGCATTCCGTGTTTTTCTAAATCTTCGCTAATGCTGTTAGCGAGTGATTCTAGGTAGGTTGGGTTTTTGTGATACCCATTTACAAAGTGCAGCTCTGGCACCCAGCGCCATTTTTTTAATACATTGGCAACCGCATCAAATGTGGAGCCTGTGGTTGGGCTTGAATACTGCGGGTAAAGCGGCAGCACAATAATACGGGTTAAACCTTTGTCTCTAAGCTCTTCAAGGCCCGCTTCGATTGATGGATTACCATAGCGCATCGCCATAACCACTTCGGTGTTGGTATAGCCATGGTGTTTTAATAAGGCATTTAATTTAAGGCTTTGCTGGCGTGTAATGTGAGTAAGCGGCGAGCCATTTTCGGTCCATATACTTTTATATAATTTAGCTGAGCGTTTTGGGCGAATACGCAAAATGATGCCGTGAAGAATGATCATCCACACTATACGTGGTATTTCTACAATACGCGGATCTGACAAAAACTCACGTAAGTAAACACGTAACGCGCTTGCTGTGGGGGCATCGGGGCTACCTAAGTTGGTTAATAAAATACCTGTTTTTTGGTTAAAACGCCCGTCGTGGGGATTATCGGTAACGGCAGAAAATCGCGACACTGTGTGCTCCTTCAAGCAATATATTTGAAAGTAACTATTATGGCTTAGTATAACGAATAAAAGAGCATTTTAGATCAATCATTTAGCCGTTTTAACCATAATTCTAAACGGAGTCGGCTTTTTGGCTTCGAGTTGCTGTAGTTTCACAATCGATTTTGAATTGAAAACGTGCCCTTTAGGTAAAAGCATAATACCTGTATGGCTGTGCAGTGAGTTTGCCAGTGTCATACTCTCTTCAAGTTCTTGAGCGCAAATTACTTTAATCGAGCCAATAGAAGTGTCTGAGGCCATAAGCTGTACATGACTTGCCTCAAGCGATTTTACTATTTTTGGATGATATAAGCTGCCACTACCAAGCTTAATATTATTAAGTGCCACCTCATGACGCATTTTTGTAGTTAATAATGGATCGCTTTGCTCATAATGCTCCCAGTAATCGCGAGCAACGCTGAGCACCATAGCCCCAATGGGAATATCGTTTTTAGCAAGCCCTTTGGGTATTCCTTGGCCGTTGTAGCGTTCGAATTGATGATAAATTGCATCAGAAACATCGCTTAAATGCGTTGCAGGCATGAGCATTAATTGTGAAATACTCGGGTGGGTGTAAAACGTTTTGCGCTGTACTTCATTGAGTTCGTTAATAGGTTTGTTGTAAAGCTCAGGGTCCATCGCAAGTAAACCAATTTGAGCTAAATACCCTGCAATAGGCGCAAGCGTGATACTTCTTTGCGATACATTAAGGTAACGCGCTATTTGCGTGCATGTGCCGGCAATGTTCTCGGCTCTTTTACCATCGAGATACGGATTTGCATTAATAAAATTATAAAGTAGTTCAACAGTAGATTGATGCTCTCGTTTTTCACTTTCATTAGCGACTTCAAGTTTTTTCAGCACGCTTCCAATTTGTTTTGTTCGCTTGTCGACGAGTTGTTCTAAATTAGTATTAAGTTCTTTTAGCTGTTGATTTTGTTGATTTACTTGAAGTTGTAAAATTTCATTTTGTTTTTTTAGTCTAAACTTTTCTACACCCGATTGGATAACGCTAATTAAGTGATCATTTTGCCAAGGTTTTTGCACATAGGCATGAATGCCTCCTTCGTTAACCGCACTTATTGTTGACTCTAGATCGGAAAAACCAGTTAATAAAATCCGCTGGCTATCGGGAGCGATTTTTCTCGCTTTAGCTAAAAACTCCGCCCCACTCATATGTGGCATACGCATATCACTAATAACGACGTCAAATTCCTTTGCATGCATTTTTTCAAGTGCATCTTGGCCACTGGTTGAAACACTCACATCAAATTTATATTGGCGTAATAAACGAACTAAAGATTTAAGCACATTGGCTTCATCATCTAAGCATAAAATACTCGGTGGTTGTTGATTTAATTGCTCTAATGGGTCAATGTCCGTCATTTTTTTACCAATAAGAAAGTGTATTAAATGGCTAAAGTTAGTCTAAGTTTTGCTTGTAAACAACTGATTTATTTAAGCCGTATCAAGATACTGTACTTTAGCAATACGTAAATCACAGCGGATAGGATTAAATACCATAGCGCAGTACCTTGGTTTGCAAATATTTTAACTATATTACCCTTAAAGTTAACGATGATTATTACAGCTTACTTACACAAAATCAGTGCTGTAAATAGAGCTTATTCAATCGGTTTGTTAGCATTTAAAATAGTGAGTACATCGTCAGTTAGTTTGGGTTTTTTAGGTAAGGTAATATAAAAAACAGTACCTTGGTTTAACTGGCTTTCAACTCGAATTTGACCACTATGCTGCTCTATAATTGCTTTGCTTATAGCCAGCCCTAACCCTGTGCCTTGGCCTATTGGTTTTGTAGTATAGAAAGGGTCAAAAATTTTATTTAATTTGTCCTCATCAATTCCACTGCCATTATCGGCAATAGTTATATAGGCATTTTTTTTATCGGCTTTAGTGGTGATACTGATGACACCGACCTTGTCGCAAATGGCTTGAGCGGCGTTAAAAAATAAATTTAAAAATACCTGAGAGAGCTGGGTTGAACGCCCTGTGATGATAACGGGTTCTGTGTTGTAGTTTTTTTCAACGTTGGCGTTATATTTAATTTCGTTCCAGGCAACACGTAATGTGTTATCAATGAGCTCGGTTATATCAATATCGCCAATTTGGGTTTGATCCGGATGAGCAAATTGCCTTAACCCTTGAACAATCTCTTTAACTCGATCAGCCCCTTCAGTCATTTCAGCAATGATATCGCTTGAGTCTGTTTGTAATTCATCAAATTGGTAATGCTGTAGCGTATCTACTAATGTTTGCTGCGTTATGGCTTTTTCTGCTTTGAGTGTGTTAATTAAATGACTAAATTGCTCAAGGTTGTAAGCCAAATTTTGGATATTACTGACAATGTAGCTTAAAGGGTTATTTATTTCGTGTGCAACGCCTGCCGCCATTTGCCCTAACGAAGCCATTTTTTCAGAGTTGATTAGCACTTGTTCAATGTTGCTTTGTTTTTCCTCCATTTCTTTTTGTTTCACAAGTAAGTTTCGTTTTTCAAATTGTGAAATCGTATTCCCTGCAAAACTGACAAAGCGTTGCATTAAAGTAATATCGTGCTGATTAAACGCGCCAATTGTTTCAGAAAAAATATAGAGCTGGTAGCTCTCTGTGCTGGTACTTACTGGAGTGGTGAGCATTGCATGCTGCGAATTCCAAAAAGGATCGGTTACTTGCCAATTAGGAAGTTGGTGTAAGTTAAATACATTTTTAATGTTTCTATTCGGTTTATCGAGAACTGTAAGCTGGGTAATTATTGCATCGCTATGAGGGTGCGATGCTGTAACTAATGTAGATAATTCATCACTGGGATTTATTTTAATTAAAATAGCCGCAGAAAAAGAGATCGCTTGTTGCAAAATATTAAAAAACTCAGTGAGTAAGGTTTCTGTGCTGTCGTTTTTTAAGATTGCATCTAGGCCGTCTAAAATCAGGCTGTTAAAGGCACGGTTTTCTTCAAGTGCTAAATTATGAACCTGTAATAAATGCAGTTTTTCTAATAGTATTTCGTTGGTAGTCATACAGAATCACCAAATATTTCGCATGAGATCATTAAGTTACCGTGCTTACTAGTTGAGTCGCTAAATGTGCCAAGTTCTCCAAAGGTAAAGCCCATAATAAACGGTGTGTTGGGTAATTGTGCTGCAATAGAGTGTTTTACTTCTTGCATTGTACTTTGAATAGATAACATGCAGCCGCCACAAAAAATAATAATAGCGCCCTTTATATTTTTTATTGCATGTAAGTCTGCCAGTTTGGTCAGTGAAGAAACGACCATATCGCCTCGTTTTATTAATTGTTCAGGGCTTCCCGAAGCAAGATAAACAGTATCGCCAACGCTTAAATTTGAAAATAATTCTAGCGTGCCATTTTCAGCTACCGCTGGGTGGCTTAGCAGCAGCCTAGGAATATCATCATCAGAGGAAAGGGCTCTTGCCAGTGGGGTCATTGTTGATTGGGCAAGTATATTTCCCGCTTTTAACTGTTCAAACCCTATGTTTTTTCGCCACAGATTATAAACATCAAAGGCGGGCTGGTTATTGATAGTATTTAATATGCGACCATCAACGTTTGTAACTGTACCCAGCTGGTCGGTTTTATCATAGCCTGAACTATAAAAGCCGAATGTTTCTACCGAGGGGTATAACACTGCAATAATAAAGCCTTGTTGGTATACATTTTTAGTATCGCTAAAGCACCACTTTGCTGAAATGTCGTTGTCGGCACAACTTCCTCCAAAAACAGGTATACGCTGCCCGATAGCATCTTGAATTCCTTGTAATACCAACTCCTCATTACCTGGAACTTGAAAACACCAGACCATTTTTGGGGCGAGTCCAGTTTGGCCTGCATTAGCAATGGCTTCGAGTACGGTTTGAGCAGCATTTTCTCTTAGATTATCGGTTGCATTACAACTTGCAACACCATAATGACCATTTGAGTCTTTAATCGAGAATAAACTAATGCTGTGCTCATTTAATGAGAGGGTTTGCTCGGTTGATGAACCAAGGCATGATGAGATAAATAAACCGTTTTGAGTGTTTTCTATCAAGCTTGGCTGGTTGTTGCAAAGGTGCTTAATGGTATCTGTTGTTGCAAACCCAAGCAGCAAATCAGGGCTGTTGTTCGTAAACTGATTTACAGGTTGGATAAATTGATCTATATCGCTGCCGTGAGTGTGAAAAGTATCAATGGCGAACATAGATGCCCCTTGGTGATAACGATAGCCACAATTGTGGGTGTTTTTAACTATTAATAATAGCTTAGGATTTATTCTAGACTATTCTTGAATAGGGTGTGTTATTGAATTAGCTGCTAATAAATGTCATCTATGTCTCAAGTGTCTCATTTGTCGCCTTGTTATTAAATTTATGTTAATGTAAATTTAAAATCAAGTTGAATTTTATTAGCATGCTAAAAACATTAAAGCCAAGTGAGATTGCTCGTTACTGCGATGTTCACCAACGAACGGTAAGCCGTTGGATTAACGCGGGAGATTTAAAAGGGCATAAGCTGACTGGTCGAGGCAATTATAGAGTGCAGGTAATTGACTTTATTGATTTTTTAGTCAGACATAAAATGCCAGTTCCACAAAGTTTGTCGCACAAGCCACAGGTCTTAATTATTGACGATGAGGCTAATGTTCGTTCTGCAATTAGGCGTGTTTTAAAACGAAGCGGTTTTGATGTAGTAGAAGCCGCAGGCGGGTTTGAGGCTGGTACGTTAATGCACCAGAGAAAACCAGAGCTGATAACTGTTGATTTATCTATGCCGGGACTAAGCGGCATTGAGGTCATTCGTTTTATCCGCTCTTGCGAAGAGTTTAAAGATATTAAGGTGTTAGTGATTTCAGGGATGCCTGAAACTCAACTAATCGATGCAGTTAATGCCGGTGCTGATGGGTATATTTGTAAGCCATTTAGTAACGATACATTGATAGACAGTGTAAATATTTTATTTGGTAAAAATAGAACTCTTCTTGGGGTGTAAATAGTGGCTTTGCGAATTTTATTAGTAGACGATGAACTCAATGTATTGAAGTCTTTAAAACGAGTACTTGTTCGTTCTGGTTATGATGTAATAACAGCATCCACTGGTTTTGAGGCGCTTGAAATATTAGCGGCTAATCAAGTTGAGATAATCATTACTGACTTTAGAATGCCAGAAATGAACGGTGCTGATTTATTGCGGCAGGTTAAAAGTCGCTGGCCCGATTGCGTAAACTTAGTGCTAAGTGGATATGCTGATTTTAAGTCTGTGGTTGAGTTATTGAATCAGGGATTGGTATTTCGTTTTTTAGAAAAACCATGGGTCGATAGTGAACTACTTGAAAACATTAGCGAGGCGCAAGTAAAATATGAACAGCGCCGAGCTAAAAGAGTAAGAGATCAGTTATTAATGGGCAGCATGTCTGGCCTAATAGAAATAGACAATAACGGCATTATTAATCGTTTTAACGCGCCTGCCGCTGAAATCATTCCTGATATTCATTTATACGAAAACAAACACCTCGCCCATTTAGATACAGCTCAAAATAAAGCGGTAAGCCAGTCTTTTATTGACAAGCAAAGCAGTACACTTTTTATTAACTATGCACGCGCCTCTGATCTAGCGAAAAGCGAAGAAATTATGATAGAGCGTTGTTTAAATGATGATTCTTTCCAACTTTTGAAGCTATCAATTAACTCAAACAGCTTGAGTAGTATTTTTCAACTTACCAGAACACAGTCGGTAGTAACCAATGAGTCTGACTTTTATCATCATTTAACGCTGTGTGAAGCGAACAAAGAATGTTATGCCTTGGTTTATATAGGTATCTCGCAGTTTCAATTAATTAATGATTTGCTAGGGGGCGAAGATGGCAGCCACCTTATAAAATTGGTTTTGGAGGTGCTAAAAGGCGTATCAGAAAAAGCGGTCAAAGTTCTTCATAAGAGCGCCGATAGGTTTGTATTATTTGTTCCTGAAATTAAATCTGATAGTGAAATTTTAACCGTTTTAAATAAGGCGATGAATGATCTGAAAAAAGCACTTCCTAGTAAATATATCGATGCCCATGTGCAGCTTTATGGTGTGTATGGTTTGTTTCCTGAGGATAGTTTAGAGGGAAAAGAGCTCGTTAATCAAATGCAGTTGACGATGAATTACCAAGTAGGTGAGCAGCAGCGTATTTGTTCTCGCTTTGACCCTCAGCTGGTCGCAGATTATAAAAAGAACTTTGATTTAAGCCGTTTATTATTAACAGCGGTAAATAAAGATGAGCTTTCATTACGCTTTCAACCAAAGGTTGATACTAAAACAGGCCAAATATATATTGCTGAGGTGTTAATTCGCTGGTATGAGCCGAGTAAACATGGCTGGGTAGCGCCAGCTCATTTTATCCCGATTGCTGAATGCGATGGTCAAATTATCTCAATAGGGCGCTGGGTTATTTCTCAAAGCTGTAAAACACTAAAATACTGGGCAGACAACAAAACAGGGGTGGGTGTATTAGCAATTAACTTGTCTGCTAGGCAATTAAAAGATGATCCGGATTGGATTGACTACATGCTCGAGTGTTTAAGCAGCAATAGTTTAGAGCCGTCACAGTTAGTTTTTGAGTTAACAGAAACTTATCTAATCGAAGATTTTACTACCTGCGAACAGCAATTAATAAGGCTAAGATCGTTGGGGTTTAAGCTATTAATTGATGACTTTGGTGTAGGTTACTCATCACTTGGCTATCTTTCTAAGCTCCCTGTAGATGGCGTTAAACTAGATAGAACCCTTATTACTGATATTGAATCGTCTTTAGCGATGCAAAGTATGATTCGTAATATTACGCGTATGTCGCATGATCTAAATTTAAAAGTTGTTGCTGAGGGGGTAGAAACAGCCTATCAATGTGAATTAATTAAAAAGTTAGGGTGTGACTACATACAAGGCTATTACTACAGTGAGCCTTTAGAGCAGGATGATTTTTGTAATTATTTAAACCATTTTAATTCTCAAGGTGCGCAATGAGTTCGATTACGGTCGTCATACTAGACGATGATGCTTTTTTATTAAAAGTATTACAAAGGACTATTCATCGAGCCTATCCAGAGGTTGATATAATGACAACCTCTGATATTGATGAATTTTGGCAGCTGCTAAACACTAAGCAAGACTTAGATTTAGTATTAAGTGATTATTTAATGCCGCAAATGAATGGATTGGATGTTTTAGAGCAATGCTCTTCACAAAACCCCTACCCAGTCAGAGCATTACTTACTGGTGATATGACATTGAGCACCATGATGCGACAACCTAATGTTGTGCATGCTTACCTTGCTAAGCCGTTTAATGAAGCAGATATAACCGCGCTTTTTGACAATGTAGCAGCGTTAAAGTCGTTACCTTTTGCTTTTAATGTGCGCAGGCAGTTAGGGGCAATGATCAGCTTCCCTGTTTACCCTCTTATTTTAAAAGAACTCAGAGACTTAGTACAAAGCGATGAATTTGATTTACATGATATTAGCCATGTTGTCTCTCAAGAGCCAATAATAACCGCTAAATTGTTGCAACTTGCAAACTCTGCTTATCTTGGCTTTATAAGGCCAACATCGTCAATAGATGAGGCTGTGTCGAGGCTCGGAACCACTATATTAATGGCTATCACCACTTCTTTATTGGTTGCCAAAAATTTTGAATCGTCTATTCCTGTTGATGTGCATGAAAAGCAATTAAATATAGCGGCGAATTACGCTAGTTGTGTTAAGCGTTTTGCAAAGCAAGCAGGTTTTAACTTACATGATCAAGAACTATTATTTTCAGTGGCGTTATTGAGTTTTGTTGGCAAAATTATTTTACTGTCTCAAGGCGAAAGTGAACCGCCAGATGAACATGCGCAAACCATCAACAATGGATACGTGAGTGCCAATTTTATTTCGGCCTACGTTTTAAAGTTATGGGGATACGACACGAAAATATGTAACTTACTGATGAGTTGCCATGATTTAGCTGGTACTGATGATAATGAGTTAACTCTGTTTAATCATATGTTGTATATTGTTTGGCAAATTATTTTTGATGAACAAACTCCCATGCAATTACGTGCATACTGTGACTCAAAAGGCGTAGACCCATTACTTTGCCATGTTATTAGTGAATTTGATTGGCAGAGTTATACCTCTTAAATAGACTCTGTATAAAATAACATTTAAAAACGGGCAGTATTACAAAACCACCTATTTATAATTTCCTCTGAGTTCCTCTTCTTCTCTTTATTATCTACTTTAGTCTAATAAAAACCGCATAAAAGATCATTATAAGTACGTTTTATCACCAGCTTGGTTTAAAAAACGTACAACCACGTTGTTTTTAGTTCTTATAAATATAACTTTATATTTAACATTGTATTAACCTTCGGTGGTATGATATTAAATTGCTGCTTTGATTGTATTTTGAGCTCTTAAAGGTGTTATTTTCCTGTTTTTAAAGTTATTTGCATTTTTATGCTAATTTTATCAAGTTTTTGTTTCTTTTTGTTTATGTATGTTGCTAGGATGTTGGCAAGGGGATACATGAATATACCCCACACACATTATAAGAATACACAAAACAGGGTCATCATTATGTCAACATATCGTTTAAACACCTTGGCTGTAGCGGTTGCTTTTGCCTTCAGTGCGCCAAGTATGGTTAATGCACAAGAAGCGTCAGCTAAAGCTGAAAAAAATATCGAACAAATATCTGTTTTAGGATCGCGAGTTTCAAACCGAACTGCCACTGAGTCGTCATCACCTATTGATTTAATTGACGCAGATGATTTAAACAAAGGCGGCTTTACCGAGCTTGGGCAGAGCTTACAGGCAACGGCGCCGTCATTTAACTTCTCACGAACACAGGTTTCTGATGGTTCTGATTTATTTCGCCCTGCTACATTACGCGGCTTACAACCAGACCAAACGCTGGTTTTAGTCAACGGTAAACGCCGTCATAATCAATCTATTTTTGGTTTAACAAGTACTGTGGGCGGCGGCTCTGCGGGTACTGACATGAATGCGATCCCGCTTATTGCTTTAAAAGGGGTTGAGGTGTTGCGTGATGGTGCGGCGGCGCAGTATGGCTCAGATGCAATTGCAGGGGTTATCAACTTATCACTTAATAACTCAACAGATTTAACCACCGGGTACGTACAATATGGCGAAACGGCAGAAGGAGATGGAGAAACAATTTCAGCCGGTTTAAACCGTGGCTTTGAATTAGGTAATGAAGGCGGTTTTATAAATTTATCGCTTGAGTATCGAGATGCAGATAAAACTAACCGCGCAGAGCGAGATACGGGTGGGTCACTTAATGTTGCACCAGGTACTTTATCTGACGAAGTTCGTTGGGGACAAGGTAATGCAGAGAGTGAATTTACTTCGGTATTTTACAATATGGCGTTGCCAATGGGTGAGGGGGAGCTTTACTCATTTGGTGGTTACTCTGAGCGCACGGCACTAGGCAACGGCTTTTACCGTAATTTTAATGAAGCGTCTAAAAACGTAACGCAAGTATACAGCGACGGCTTTTTACCGCAAATCGACAATGAAGCACAAGATATTTCGGTAGCTGTTGGTTTTAAAGGTGAAATTAACCCTGATTGGACCTACGATGTTTCTGCTGTTTACGGTGAAAACCAATACGATTTTACCTCACGAAATACTTTAAATGCGTCATACGCGGCGGAGTATTTATTTAATAATCCGGGTGCAAGCGATGCCGATATAGCCGCGAATGCTGGCCCAACAGAGGGTTATTCGGGTGGATTTAGATTTGATCAAACAACGTTTAATGCAGATATAAACGGAATTATTGATATTGGTCGCAGTGAGCCTGTTTATGTTTCAATTGGCGCTGAATACCGTAAAGAAAACTATGAAATTGTACCAGGTGAGGTGGCATCATACGCATGTGGAGCAGCCAACACGGATACCTCATATCCATCGGTGAACGATCCGAGTCAATTTGCACAATGTGGCTTTCAAGCTTATAACGGCCTTCGTCCTGAAGCTTCAAACAAAAGCGATCGTGATAGTTACGCAGTATATGTAGATGCAGAAACCATGTTAAGCGATGCATGGAATGTGAGCGGTGCCCTTCGCTATGAAGATTTTTCGAATGCGGGTGACGACATCATAGGTAAAGTAGCAACACGTTATGAATTTAATGATGACTTTGCAGTACGTGGTGCCTTATCAACGGGCTTTAGAGCGCCATCATTACAGCAAAGTGGTTACACTGCGTTTACCACTAACTTAGGGTCTGACGGCACGTTAAGTCAGTCGTTTACTGCGACAACGGGCTCTGCATTTCCTGCTGCTTTAGGCGTTGATACATTAAAGCTTGAAACATCAACTAACTACAGTGCCGGTTTTGTTTACGATGTGACCAGTGATTTATCGTTAACGGTGGATTTTTACCGTGTAGAAATTGAAGACCGTATTACATTAGGCAGCTTGTTATCGGCTGATGATGTGGCGTTTAGTCCTGAGGCGGTTGCTGCTCTGCAAGCAACGGGTGCAGAGCAAGCGAATTACTTTTCAAACTCAGTGAATTCAACCACTCAAGGTGTGGACATTATTGCGTCATACCGCACTGATTTATATGACGGTAATTTTTCTGCTACGTTTGCGGGTAACTTAAACGAAACTAAAATTGATAGTGTGAATGCAGCACCTGGTATTCCAAAAAGTGTAGCACTTGATGACATTCAAAGTAGCTTTTTAACCGACGGACAACCGGGTGAACGTGCAACGCTTACCTTTGATTATGAGCGTGATGCCTACAGCGCAATGATCCGCTTTAATTACTTTGGCGAAACTGATGTGAAGTACTTTGGTAATGACCATATTGAGCTTGCAACAGATGGTTCGTTTAAAGCGACGAGTACCGTAGAGACTGCAGTACTCGTAGATTTAAACGTAAGCTATGAAATTAATGAGATGTTTTCGTTATCGGTTGGAGCAGACAACGTATTTGATGAAACACCGGATGAGCTAGGTGATGATGAAGTACTAAATGCTATCTCAAATGGGGCATTTAAATACCCGTTACGTGCAGTACCATACGGTTTTGATGGCCGTAGTTACTATGCAAAACTAAGCTTTAGTTTTTAATTTTAAACTAGGGTCTGTTGGCCTTTGCGGATTAAAATTTGTTCAAACTAGGGGCGGTTTAATCGCGGCGCGAGGTTTGTAACCTAGTGGGCTAAGTAAAAACCGAGCAACAAAGAGTAAATCGCCCCTAGGCAGAACCCTTCGGGCAGCGCCTGTTTGGCATTGATGCTGCGTTATCGCCTATTTATGGGGAATAACCACACTACATAGGCGCTGCCTTGCCTAAATACCAAACAGACTGCTGCAAATTTAACCTTGAAAGGTCAACAGACCCTAAATTAACCAGCAAAGGCGCCGTTTTAAACGGCGCTTTTTTATGCTTAAAAAATTGAAAAAGACATTAAAAATGGTTGCATGCTTGAAAATTAAGCATACAATCGCCATCAATATCAGTGTGGGATATGTATCCCTCTCATTTTACTAATAGGAAAAAACAAATGGCTAAAAAAGGCAACGCAAAAGCGGTTAATAAATCCGCAGTAGACACCGGTCGAGGAGTGATAAAGCACAACGCATTGGCGGCACTGGTAACCTCTAAAGTATTTAAACCGCAAGTGGTTAAAGCTAAAAAAGGTAAAGGTTCGTTTAAACGTAACAACAAACATGCAGGACAAGAGTCCTATTTAATCGCGGCTTAATTAGCACCGATCAAATAGGGCTTTTGACTTACCGAAATAAGGCTGACTTCGAGCTAAGAGCTTCGGGTTTCGAGTCACGAGCAGCGAACACAACCTAGCACCTTTAGCCTTCTCTTTCCGCGCAGCGTCTCATGATCTCTTTTTGAATTAATCACTTAAAACATGTTTGCACAAAGAGAAGTGAATGAGGAGTAAATGAGAAGGCAACGGGCCTCGAGTGACGAGTAGCGAGCTTGTGCAAACAGTCTAGCACCTAGTCATATCAGCCCTTAAATCTATTCTTTCAGCGCAGCGCCTCCCGCAGCTCGCCACCCGAAACCCGTATCCTCGTTATCCATGTATTATCGATTTAGAATTTGCTAAATAAGAAGCATGGTTTATCACTGTTTGCGAAGGGTTCTCACCAAATAATTGCGTGTAGTCTTTGGTAAATTGCCCTGCATGCCAAAACCCCCAATTGGCAGCAACCACAGAAATGGGTTTATCTTGCTTTGCTAATTTTAGCTCTCTTCTAACATTATTTAATCGGGTTAAACGTAAAAACCGCAGTGGGTTTATCCCTAAAATACTCTCAAAACTATATTGTAAGGTACGCCTGCTCACAAAGGTGAGTTCGCATAATTGAGTAATTGTTACCGTGTTTTGTGGATGCGCTTTTATATAATCTTTTACTTTATCAACAACCGCTTTGCGGTGTTTATAACTGGGAGCGATGCGTTGACATGGGATCTGTTCGTTTAGTAAATGTAATGCCAGCATATTAAGCATGTCTTGCTGTAAATCGGCATTTAGGCCAAAAGCGTTGTTGCTAACCATACTGTTTATTATACCCCGGGCACTTTTTAGCATGGCGTTGCATGTTGTCAGTCGCTCAGTACCTGAAGACGTTATATTTTTTAAGTGCATCCCTTGTATCTGAGCCATATGCTCTAACGATTGCGTGTCTATTACTAAACCATAAATATTAAACTGCTCAGGTGTAATAAGCTCAAAGTTACTCTCACTAGTGCGACACATAAATTGATTACTTGCCACATTTAAGCCATTAATTTTGCTCTGCTGCGACTGCTTTGGGATCCCAAGCCAAATAGATCGTGGCGCTATTGCGCATTGTTGGTGAAGAGCACGCTCTGTGTATTCTTCAAATGCATGAATATTAGAATAATCCACGCTTTCTATACACCCAAAAAATCGCCCATCACTGAGCTGATCATATTTTTGCTGCCACTGCGTTAGATTATGCGCCTGCTCATCTATATCTTGGGTATGCACCATGCTCTTTTGTGGTGCGCTAGCTAAATCTTGCTGCGTCATAATGGCGTTACTCTTTGCTTTTTTATTTTTATTAAGATTAAGTTACCACCTGTAACTATAGTTAACTATATGAAATAAAGCTAAAAATGATGATTTGCCAAAATTCGATAGTGTCTTGGTATGAATTAAGCTCTCTTGAAACTAAACAAAATTGATTTATAGCTTATAGGTCAGCAAAACCTGTACCAAGGTTTGAACTAGTTGTTATGTGGAGTAGATCATGGGGCAAAGGTACCGATATACACTGGGCACGCAGGTGTATAATTTTAAAAATTTGGCGCAAGTAATGGCAAAAGCCACTCCTCATCGCTCAGGTGACAGGTTAGCGGGTGTTATTGCACAATCAGCGCAAGAGCGAGCGGTTGCCCAAATGACCTTAGCGGATATTCCGTTGAAGGCATTTTTAAATGAGGCACTGATTGCTTATGAAGACGATGAAATAACTCGCTTAATTATGGACGATCACGATGCTAGTGCATTTATGGCGATTGCTCATTTAACCGTGGGAGATTTTCGTAATTGGTTGTTAAGTGACTTTGCAACTCCCTCGGTACTTGCAAGTGTAAGACAGGGGATCACTCCGGAAATGGCTGCGGCTGTTAGCAAAATAATGCGTAATCAGGATCTTATCCTTATTGCTAAAAAATGCCATGTAACCAGTGCATTTAGAAACACCATTGGTTTACCTGGGCATTTATCCACGCGTTTACAACCTAATCACCCAACAGATGATATTAACGGCATTGCTGCCTGTATTTTAGATGGGTT
Source organism: Pseudoalteromonas sp. US3C1013 (assembly GCF_048401115.1). GTDB lineage: Bacteria > Pseudomonadota > Gammaproteobacteria > Enterobacterales > Alteromonadaceae > Pseudoalteromonas > Pseudoalteromonas undina. The sequence continues at coordinate 162,625 of NZ_CP183076.1, forward strand.
GCTGTACGGTAATGGTGATGCGGTGATAGGTATAAACCCCGCAACCGACAACGTGGCGCAGGCTATTAAATTGATGATATTGATGGATGAGGTGATTCAAAAATATGAAATTCCTACCCAAAGCTGTGTGCTTACCCATGTCACTAATACGATTGAATGCATAGAAGCGGGGGCGCCAGTTGATTTAGTGTTTCAGTCTATTGGTGGAACAGAAGCCACCAATTCGAGTTTTGGTTTTAGTTTAAATACTTTAGCTGAGGCACAAGATGCCGCGCTGAGTTTAAAGCGTGGCACGGTAGGCAATAATGTGATGTATTTCGAAACAGGGCAAGGCAGCTCGCTTTCGGCTAATGCTCATCACGGGCTAGATCAGCAAACCTGCGAAACTCGCGCGTATGCCGTTGCACGAAAATTTAATCCACTATTAGTTAATACGGTGGTGGGATTTATAGGCCCGGAGTATTTATTTGATGGCAAAGAAATTACCCGCGCGGGGCTTGAGGATCATTTTTGTGCCAAATTACTGGGTATTCCGATGGGATGTGACGTGTGTTACACCAATCATGCCGAGGCTGACCAAAATGATATGGATAATTTACTTACGCTGCTTGGTGTTGCTGGGTGCTCGTTTGTGATGGGGATTCCGGGCTCCGATGACATTATGCTCAATTACCAAACTACCTCATTTCATGATGCGTTATACGTGCGCCGAGTTCTAGGCTCTCGTCCCGCGCCAGAATTTGAAAAGTGGCTTACTAACATGAACATTATGAAAAACAGTAGCGATGTTACTTTATCGCACAGTCTTCCCGCTGCATTTGCTAAGCCGTTAGATGCACTGGCGGGAGGCCGTTCATGACTGCAGATTTTAAATCAAATGACCTTGCTAATACTGATCATAAAAATAATGGCAATGTGGTACACAACCCATGGCGTGACTTACGCCAGTTTACTGATGCTCGCATAGGACTTGGTCGAGCGGGTATTAGTTTACCAACCTCTGAAATGCTGGCGTTTCAACTGTCGCATGCGCAAGCGCGCGATGCAGTCAATTTTCCACTTGATATCAATGAAATGAAAGCAAAGTTAGCGACTGTTAATGCAGCTAATGCGCGTGTATTGCATTTACATAGCCAAGCGGTTGATAGAGTTACTTATTTACAACGACCAGATTTGGGTCGAAAGCTAAATGAGAATAGTCGTCAATTATTACTTGATTTTGTTGCTGAGCAACAGCAAAGCACCCAAGAAAAATACGACTTAGCCATTGTAGTCGCTGATGGTTTGTCATCGTTGGCGGTTCAAAAAAATGCAGCTCCTTTTATAGCTGAATTACTTTCACAGTTGAGCGTTAATAAGCCACTTACTCTTGCTCCAATCACCTTAGTTGAACAAGGGCGAGTAGCCATTGGTGATGATATTGGTGAGTTATTGAATGCCCAAATTGTGATGGTGCTCATTGGTGAACGTCCTGGGCTTAGCTCACCAGATAGCTTGGGACTTTATTTAACCTGGGAGCCTAAAACAGGGCTTAACGATTCGCTGCGTAATTGTATATCTAATATTCGTCCTGCTGGTTTGCCCTATATCGATGCGGCAAGACGGGCAGCCTATTTATTAAATGAAGCTAAAACATTAAAACTAACAGGAGTGAACTTAAAAGATCGGACACAGGATGATGTGATTGAGCATCAACAATCGAGCCGTCATTTTTTAAATGCGGAATAGCGGTAACTAAAAATAAAAAATCGATAAAGAGGATGTTATGTCTACTAATAATTCAGAATACTTAGCAAAAAGGCAGCTCAAAGGTGGCACTGCAGGTTGGCTATTGCTGGCAGGGTTAGGGGTATCGTATGTTATTTCAGGTGACTTTGCTGGGTGGAACTTTGGTATTGCAGAAGCTGGCTGGGGCGGCTTCGCGATAGCGGCAGTGTTAATGGCGATTATGTATTTAACTTTGGTGTTATCGCTGGCTGAAATGTCGGCTGCTATTCCTGCTGCTGGAGGGGGTTATAGTTTTGCTCGTCAAGCAATGGGGCCAACGGGTGGTTATTTAACCGGTCTTGCGGTATTAATTGAATATGCGTTAGCACCGGCCGCCATTGTGATATTTATTGGCTCTGCAGTGGAGGCGTTAACGGGGTTCAATGGCCCATGGGTTTATGCACTATTTTATTTGGTGTTTGTAGGTATTCATTTAGCTGGAGTAGGTGAAGCGCTAAAAGTAATGATGGTCATAAGCGGTTTAGCGGTACTGGCTATTGTTGCAACGGCAGTGGTTTTAATTACAAATTTTGATGCTACCAATTTATTTGATGTTGCAGTAACTGATGCCGCAGGTGCGAATGAATTTTTACCTTTGGGTTGGTATGGGGTATGGGCTGCATTACCTTTTGCTATGTGGTTGTTTTTAGCGGTTGAAGGCGTGCCATTGGCGGCTGAAGAAGCAAAAGATCCGGCTAAAGATGTACCTAAAGGTATTATTGGTGCCATGGTATTTTTATTGTTTACCGCATTATTAGTGGTTGTGTTAGTACCCGGCGCAGCAGGTGCAACAGCAATGGGCGCAAGTGCAGTTCCGTTGGTAGATGCGTTAAATGCAACAGGCAATAGCGATTTAGCAACCGTGGTTAATATACTGGGATTAGCAGGGCTAGTGGCTTCATTTTTCTCTATTATTTATGGCTATAGTCGGTTGGTGTTTGCGTTATCGCGTGCGGGATATTTACCGCGTTCGTTATCAATTACTACAGCGCGTAAAGTGCCAGCACGAGCGCTTATTGTACCTGCTGTATTTGGTTTTTTAGCTTCACTAAGTGGTGAGGGCGATTTAATGTTAGCTATGGCGGTGGTTGGTGCAACAGTATCGTATGCGTTAATGGCGTTCAGTCATATAATGTTGCGCTTAAAACAACCCGACTTACCTCGACCTTATAAAACGCCTGGCGGCATTGTCACTTCAAGCATAGCATTGTGTTTATCCTTGATTGCTCTGACCGGTGTGTACGCCTTTGACCCCCGTGCTTTTTTATACACTATGGTGCTATTTATAGTCGGTGCGGCGTATTACTTTGGCTTTAGCTCTAAACATTTAGTGGCCAAAAGTGCAGATGAGGAGTTTGCTATGCTCGCTGATGCTGAGGCCGGTTTAAATACAGCGATAAGTGAGGGGTAATTTTCATTTACCAAAATAACTCATGTGGCTTTAACCTTCGAAGAGTTTGTAATGGCGCGATAAGTTTTAACTTACCGCGCTTTTTATTGTAAATAAATTCAGTAATACAGAAGGTATATTCAAAAAGTAGGCCGTTTTTAATACAACATTGCGCTGAACGTTTGTTACAGCGCAGAAGTGAATTATATGGTTAACCTAAGCTAAAGAGGACGTGCGGTAGAGTCTCTAACGACGAGCTCAGGAGTGTATAGTTTTATAATATCGCGGTCATTGCCATTACGAATTTGTGCTATTAACAAGCTGGCCGCATCTTCGGCAATTTTATTATTAGGCTGATGAGCCGTGGTGAGTTTTGGCCATGTTTGACGAGAGAATGGGCTATCCTCAAACCCTGTTATAGAAAGTTCACTGGGTATATCAATGTTCATTAATCTGGCTGCAAATAACGCACCGGCGGCTATTTCATCATTACATGAGACAATAGCGGTTGGCCTATTTGTTTGGCTAATGAGTGTTTTAGCACCCTCAACCCCCGACTCAAATGAATATTCGCCATCAATAATTAAGCTTGGATCTATAGTAATGTCGTATTGGGTTAGCGCTGCTTTGTAACCTTCCAAGCGCTCTTTGGTCGAGTTATGCTCGCTGCCACCGGCTAAAAAGCCAATGCGCGTGTGGCCGTTATGAATTAGATGCTCAGTAATTGACTTTGAGGCGAGATTATCGTCAATCATAATACAGGGTGTTAATGAGTCAGGCGCGTCGTGCCCTGATAAAATACGCACAACTTTTAGGTCTAGTTGAGTTAGCTTTTCAACAAACTCAGGCATTTCAGAAAAGGGCGGGGTGAGTAAGATTCCCGCGATACGAGTGCGTTTAATCATATTAGTAATTTCATCAAAAATATGCGCTTCTTTGGCATCACATGGGTGAATAAGTAGTTCAAACCCCTGCTTTTTGCACGCATCTAAAATACCATTTTGCATGTCGATAATGTAGTACGCATTAGGATTGTCGTATATGTAAGCTATGCTGTAAGCTTTTGTTCCTGCAAGACTTCTTGCTGCTAAGTTTGGCTGGAAGTTCAACTTTTCGACTGATGCCATAACTCTTTCACGGGTGTTGTCACGGACCGAGGTTTCGTTATTTATTACTCTTGATACCGTTTTTATTGATACCCCGGCATCTTTTGCCACGTCGTTTATTGTTGTTCTCATAGGCTTAATAGACCTTTATATATCATTTTAGGTACTAATTTATCTTTATCGGCTAACGACTACAGCAAGAGTAGTTAACAGTACTCGGTTTTTATTATTTGACGACTAAATTATAAAGACATCATTGAATATTAACAGTTAATTTATACGCCTTTCTTGTGAGAATGGTAGATAAAGTTTTAGGTAATAATTTAGTAATATTTAAATTTAATTTAAATACAATGGGTTAAAAGAATATTAAGCTCACACTTGTAAATTTTTTGTATCTTTTTTGCCCTTCTGTGTAGCTATAAAAGAAAAAAAAGGATACATTAATAGCCCAATGACAGCGTTGTCATAAGTTAAAGCGCAATGTTAATTATTATTTAGAACCTACGTAGTGGATTGTTTGGCTAAGGTAGCAATTACTAGATATGAATAGTGATTAATTTAAAGCATAAAATATTTTTTAGCTGATGGTACATTATAAACTAACCGCACTAAGAATAAATGCATTCAAAAATCGATTTAATTTTTAGCATTTGAAAGAGATGCTTGAGTGACTAAGTTAATAATAAAGGGAGAGTAGCGAATGAAGATTAAATCATTACTGACAGCATGCTGCTTAGCACTAGGTTTAAGTGCATGTCAGGGCAATGTTGAAGGACAAAATACGGCATCGGTTCAGCTAAGCCCTGCAAACGATAGTGCGGTGGAGTTACTTGCTAAAACATTACAAATAAAATATCAGCAAGTTGATAACCGCCCATCAGCACAGTGCGATCCAGATATTGAAAACGGTCACTGTTTTAAAGCGAATTTACATTTAACTGCCAACTCGGCGATTAACGTTGACCAATGGAAAATTTACTTTAGTCAAATTACGCCAATACAAAAGTCGATTAGCGATGAATTTACTATTAAACACGTTAATGGTGATATTCATGTCATTGAGCTTAAAGATGGGTTTACTGGCTTTAAAGCCGGTGAGACTAAAGCGATTACTTTTTATGCGCATTTTTGGTCATTATCGCAAAGCGACGCTATTCCTAACTATATCGTGGTGAATAACAATGACACCGCTAAAGTGATTGAAAGTACAAAGCCTAAAATTGACCCAGAGACGGGCTTAGAGCTATTACCTCATGTAGAACCTTATACCGATTACACTCGTCAGTTTAAACGTACTGCGGGCGACAAAACACAGTGGCTTACTGCTGAGCGCTTGTTTGAGCGTAATGAAAAGTATGACTTTTCAGCTTATTTAACCTCGCAAAATCAAGTGAGTAATGTCATTGCTCAGCAAATTATACCCACCCCACGCGTTAGCGAGTTTAGTCAAACTCAAACGCTTGATATTAGCCTGGGGCTTAATATTAATTATGCAGAAGTTAATAAATCAAGTGTATTAGCTGCAATCGAGCGGCTGGAACTACTAGGTATTAATTTAAACGATGATGCAGCGGCAATTAAGGTCACACTTAATTCCAAGGTTAAAAAAGATCAGCTTAATGGTAGTTATAAATTAGCAATTAAAGCCGATGAGGTTGTAATCGATGCAGTTGACGAAACGGGTGTTTTTTATGCTCTGCAAAGTTTAGCGAGCTTATATCAGGTTAACAGTAATATATTACCTGTGGGAGAAGTTATTGATGCACCGCATTATCAGTTTAGAGGTGTGTTGGTCGATGTAGCGCGAAACTTTCGTGATAAAGGCTTCATTTTAAAGTTACTTGATCAGATGGCTGCTTATAAACTTAACAAGCTACATTTACACTTAGGTGATGATGAAGGCTGGCGTTTAGAAATTCCATCACTGCCTGAGCTTACAGATATAGGTGCAAAGCGTTGTTTTGATCAAAGCGAGCAGCAATGTTTAATGCCACAGCTAGGCGCAGGGCTTGATACTTCAAGTGCAGCAAACGGCTATTATTCGGTAGCTGATTACCAAGAAATACTTAAAGCGGCGAGTGCGCGTCACATTCAGGTGATCCCATCGCTTGATATGCCAGGACATTCTCGCGCTGCGATTAAATCTATGCAAGCGCGTTATAATAAATACATACAACAAGGCGATAAACAAAAAGCCGAACAGTTTTTACTTTATGACCCGCTTGATACAACGCTCTATTCGTCGGTACAGCACTACAACGACAATACCATTAATGTGTGTTTAGACTCATCCTATGCGTTTATCCGTGAAGTAATGGAACAAGTAAAAAGTATTCATAGTGAGGCACAGCACCCGCTAACTCGTTATCACATAGGTGCCGATGAAACCGCCGGAGCATGGGTCGATTCACCTGCTTGTGCTGATTTTATTAAACAAAATAAGTTAGAAATTACCGAAGCAGGTCAGCTGGGCAGTTATTTTATTGAACGTATCGCTAATATGTTGGCTGATATGAATATTGAAACCGCAGCATGGAGCGATGGCTTATCGCATACTAACCCAGAGAATATGCCAGAGGTTGTGCAAGGTAATATTTGGGATTTATTAATGTGGAATGGCCATCAGCGTGCACATGAATTTGCCAATAGAAATTGGCAAGCAGTGCTTTCGTCGCCAGATGTGCTGTATTTTGACTTTCCGTATGAGGCAGACCCACAAGAGCATGGTTATTACTGGGCTTCAAGGCACATAAATACTGAGAAAATATTTCAGTTTATGCCAGATAATTTGCCTATTCATGCTGAATTTTGGCTTGATAGAGAAGATAAGCCTTATGTAGCTGATGACACATTACAGCATGATGAGCAAGGCAAGGTCGTATCCGCGCCTTTAGCTAAAGATAAACGTTTTGTGGGTATTCAGGGTCAATTATGGAGCGAAAATACGCGTACCAATAATATGGCTGAATATAAGCTATTCCCACGATTATTATCGCTGGCACAGCGCGCTTGGCATAAAGCAGATTGGGCTGTACCGTATGATCACAATGGCTTTGTTTACAGCCAACAAACAAATCGCTTTAGCTCTGAATTAAAACAGCAGCGCGATCAGCAATGGCAAACTTTTGCTGCTACCATGGGGCTAAAAGAATTTGCCAAGTTAGAACGTGCTGATGTGCATTATCGTCTTGCAAATGCAGGTGCTAAAATTGAGAATAGCATGTTGTACGCCAATATTGCTTACCCTGGTTTAGTGATTGAATACAAACAAGGTGATGAGCAATGGCAAACCTACACACAACCTGTCAAAGTAACACAAGATGTATGGGTTCGATCTAAGACTCCATCAGCTAGTCGTGTAAGCAGAAAGCTTAAAGTAACGCACCGTTAAGGTGCGTTTTTCCGTTAAATTATTGACGATTGAAGAAGTTATTTATTTGTAAATAAAAATAATGACAACGCTGTCATTTGTGCTAGTATAAGATTCATACAGTATGACAGTCCGGCTTTATTTTAGTGTTTTGCAAAACGGTCGAACAACTTAAGAGGCAAAAATGATCACCAACAATATTAAAAACAATCAACTCTTTGTGGGGATCGATGGCGGCGGCACTAAATGTAAAGCAATTATCGTCAATAGCTGTAATAACATAGTCGGCACCGGTGTGGCAGGCCCAGGTAACCCGTTACATGGTTTTAATCAAGCAACTCATTCTATTGAGCAATCAGCGCGTTTAGCATTACAAGATGCAGGGCTTAAAGATACGCCTTTATCTGAGCTTATTGCAGGGGTTGGCCTAGCAGGGGTTAACTTACCAAGTTTGCATAATCAAATGACACAATGGCAACACCCATTTAAAGCCATGCACTTAACTACTGATTTACTTATTGCTTGTATGGGCGCTCATCAGGGCGAGGATGGCGCAGTGATGATTGCTGGCACTGGTTCGTGTGGATTTTCATACGTTAATGGCCAATCGTTTATGATTGGTGGTCATGGCTTTCCACATGGTGACAAAGGCAGTGGTGCATGGATTGGCTTTACTGCTTGTCAGTATGTGCTGCTTAGCCTAGATAAATTAATCCCAAGTGGTGCGCTTACTAACTTGTTAATGAAGTATTTAGAAGTCAGCGATGCAATGCAACTTGTTGAAGTGATTGCCAATAAGCCTGCAGCCTTTTTTGCGCAACTTGCAGGTTGTGTTTTTCAATCAGCACAGGCGAACGATGCCACAGCAATTGCCATTTTAAAAGAAGGTGGCGCTTATTTAAGCGACATTGCACGACAATTATTAGATAAAAACCCACCAAGGCTTTCGTTTATTGGTGGCTTATCAACCGTGATGACAACATGGTTAGACCCAGACATACAAGCTATTTTATCAGCCCCATTATCGTCACCAGAAATGGGGTCTGTACTTTACGCTAAACAACAGCACGTTAATTACAGCAGCCAGGAGTTATGATGTTTAACACACTAATGGAAAAAGAAGCGGCGCAAACGCCAAATGTTATTGAAAAGCAAATTATTGCCAACCAACCTTTAGTGGAAAAAATTGGTCATAAGCTTCGCGATATGGCCCCTAAGGTGGTTATGATGATTGGTCGCGGTTCATCAGATCATGCTGGCGTTTTTGGTAAGTATTTAATTGAAATTGAAGCGGGTGTACCGGTCAGTTCAGCAGCGCCATCAGTGGCGAGTGTATATGGTAAAACATTAAAGCTTGAAGGCGCTGTTGTGATTGTAATTTCTCAATCAGGACGCAGCCCAGACATTCTTGCCCAGGCAAAAATGGCGAAAGAGGCGGGCGCTTATTGTATTGCGCTGGTTAACGATGAAGCGTCACCTCTACAAGACATAGTCGATGATTTTGTTCCTCTTAAAGCTGGCGATGAAATTTCGGTGGCGGCAACAAAAAGCTATTTGGCAACGTTATCAGCCCTAGTACATATTGTTGCTAATTGGACTCAAAATGAGTCATTATTACAAGGGCTTGACGAGTTACCTCGCGCGCTTAATGCCATTATAGATTCGCCAACTCAGTTACAACCTACTGAGTTTGCAAATATTAAGAATATGGTGGTGTTGGCACGTGGTTTAGGGTTTTCTATCTCAAAAGAAATGGCACTTAAACTTAAAGAGGTGTGTGCTATTCATGCTGAGTCATTTAGTAGTGCGGAGTTTTTACATGGTCCGGTGACTTTAGTTGAGCAAGGGTTAGTGATTTTAGATTGTTTGGTTGAAGATGAAACCAAAGAGTCACATCAGCAGCAAATTGCTGAGGTCAAAAAACGCGGTGCACAAGTGATTAGTCTTAATCAACAAGGTATTAAAGTACACCCGCGATTAGCGCCATTTTTAGTATTACAGCGTTTTTACCTTGATGTGGCAAAAGTGGCATTAAGCCGTGGTTTTAATCCTGATGAGCCAAAGGGGCTTAAAAAAGTAACAAGGACATTATAAATGTCAGTTAAACGAATCCATGTAGCCCAGTTTTTTGATGGCGAGCACTTTGTTAACGACAAAGTGCTGAGCGTTGATGCGGGTATTATTACGGCAATAGATGATAACGTACAGCAGGCAGATGAGCACCTAACGGGTTTAGTCGCACCTGGCTTTATTGATCTACAAGTTAATGGCGGTGGCGGTGAGTTGTTTAACCGTACTAGCAGTGTTGCAGGGGTTAAAAAAATACTGCTAGCACATGCCAAATACGGTACAACTGCTATGCTGCCAACGTTAATTACTGACACCGTAGAAGTAATGCGCCAAGCAGCCGATGTAATTGCTAAGGCGATAGCCCAAAAAACGCCAGGTATTATTGGTATTCACTTTGAAGGGCCGCACTTATCAGTGGCAAAAAAGGGGGCTCACAGCGCTGATTTTATTCGTCCTATTTCTGAACAAGAGTGGCAGGTGTTATCTCGTCAAGATTTAGGTAAAGTCGTAGTCACCTTAGCGCCTGAAAATGTACTACCAAGCGATATTACCAAAATGCGCGATTTAGGGATTCAGGTTTGTTTAGGTCATACCAATGCAAGCTTTGAACAGGCTCAACAGGGCGTTGATGCTGGGGCAACCGGATTTACGCATTTGTATAATGCTATGTCACCACTACAAGGGCGTGAGCCGGGAGTGGTTGGCTGTGCATTATTAAATGATGATACTTATTGTGGCTTAATTGTTGATGGCCATCATGTTGATTACGCAGCATGCCAACTGGCATTAAAAGCAAAACCCATAGGGCACGTGTTTTTAGTTACTGATGCGATGCCACCAGTGGGAACAGATGACACTCAGTTTGCTTTTTTTGACCGAACTGTCAGCTTAGAGAATGGTAAACTCACCTCTACAACAGGCGAGTTGGCGGGTTCTGCGCTTGATATGGCAACCGCAGTTAGAAACACCGTGATTCATTTAAAACAGCCATTAGCGCAAGCGCTTAAAATGGCGAGTTTATATCCTGCTCAGTATTTAAAGTTGCCTGCCACACACGGGCGATTAATACTGGGTAGTCCAGCAGATTTTGTACAATTAAACACACAACAACAAGTCATTAGCACGTGGATTGGCGGCGCTCGGGTTTGTTAACAACATAATAAATATAAATAAAGGAAAATAACATGACAACCAATGTTATGGATACGTCCAAAAATAGTAGCGTGGTCCCCATGGCCATTGTTGCGGTATTATTTTTTATACTGGGCTTTGCTACTTGGCTTAATGGCTCGTTAATGCCTTACTTAAGTCAAATTTTACAGTTAACCCCATTTCAAGGGTCGTTAATTTTATTTTCCTTTTATATTGCGGTCACATTTACTGCGCTGCCCTCGGCAGTACTGATCAAAAAGGTCGGCTACAAAAACGGTATGGCATTGGGGATGGGCTGTATGATGTTAGCAGGCTTAATGTTTATTCCTGCTGCTATGTCGCAGTTTTTTCCTTTGTTTTTACTAGCGCAGTTGGTAATGGGCGCAGGGCAAACCTTATTACAAACCGCGGTTAATCCGTATGTAGTACGTTTAGGGCCAGAAGAATCGGCTGCTGTACGTATTAGTATTATGGGGATTTTAAATAAAGGCGCAGGAGTTATCTCACCGATGGTTTTTACCGCCTTAATTTTAAGTAACTTTACCGGTACCGTGGGCACAGATCTAAGCCAACAGCAAGTTGATGATATGGCAAATGGTCTTATTTTACCTTACTTAGGCATGGCCTTATTTATTGGTGTATTAGCTTTTGCGGTTAAAAAGTCTCCGCTGCCAGAGCTTATCAATGATGAAGTAGAAGCAATAAACGACAAAGGTGAAATTCGTGAAACACTCTCTCATCCAAACTTGGTGTTAGGTGCTATTGCTATCTTTTTGTATGTTGCGGTAGAGGTTATTGCTGGCGATACCATAGGTACTTTTGCACTATCGCTGGGTATTGAAAACTATGGGGTAATGACCTCATACACTATGATGTTTATGGTGTTTGGTTATATTTTAGGTATTTTACTTATCCCTAAATTTATCTCTCAGCAATCGGCCTTAACAGCATCGGCTGTATTGGGTATTGTGATCACCCTTTGCATTTTGTTTATTGATGCGCAGTCTTTTGTTATTGCCAATGCCATACTGGTGCCTTTAGGAGGCGCTAATTTACCAGATGCTTTACTGCTAATTGCCTTTTTAGGTTTAGCAAACGCCATTGTTTGGCCGGCGGTTTTCCCACTTGCGTTATCGGGTTTAGGTAAACTAACCAGCACAGGCTCAGCACTGTTAGTAATGGGTATAGCGGGCGGTGCATTTGGTCCGGTGTTATGGGGCTTACTGAGCGGCTTTACCTCGCTACAAACTGGCTACTCTGTATTGTTACCTTGTTACTTATTTATATTATTTTATGCCGTGAAAGGGCATAAAATGAAAAAGCAATAACATCCACCAGCTATCCCTAGCTCAGTGCACTTTGCAGTATAAAGTGCACTGATTATTAGGGCACTTTATCAGCTTAAGCGTGTTACCTTGAGCTTTATTCTGCCAGCATTCGCCCCATAAAAACGACTTAAATCATTAGCAAATGGACAAAATTCTCCTGATTTTTTAATGGTTATTTCAACGCCTTCGGCAATTTCAAATGCATGGTCATCGCTTTGGCCAATTGTTCCTATTAAGCTAAACCACTGCGCCGTGGCTAAACGCCTAAATGGCTCAAGTAATACCATAGGGATTTCTTTAACGCCGAGTTGCACATTATCGCGATGCCAGCCGGAAGGAGGGCACTTTACACCATCGTCATACCAAAATTGGTTAGGGTAAGGAGTAAAGCGATACGTTGCATCTTGGGCAAGCATTAAGCCGGTAGCGTTGTAGGCTTCACTAGCGTACACCATTACATCTTTGCTTTGATTAACACTCAATAAGCTCATATTTTGATTGGCGAGCATTATATGAGCACTTAGCCCCATAAAGTTTAGTGTACTGTCATCGCTGTAAATCATTTTATAATGTATATTTTTTAACGATTCAGGGCGATAGCTGGTTAGTTTATTAATTCGCTGTGCAACACTGTGATGTATTAATGGAGCGTTGTGGCTAATTTCATCGTTAATTAATACACAGCACTGCCTATCAACCAGCTTGAAAAATGGGTTTAACCAAAAGTAATTTTGTTGATGACTTAGCGCCAGTGGATCGGGAATAACAGTCACATCGTCTTGGGCAACCAAATTACTCTCAGGTAAAAGGTTTTCATAGTCTATGTCATGACTGGTTAATAACGAAACCGATAGCGGCTGAGCAATGAGCCACTCAAGCGCATAACGCAGGCAAATATCGGCAAGCCCATCGCGATAGTAGCCTCCTCCTACATCGGAGTGGGCTCCTGCAAACCACAGCTCGGTAATGTTAGCTTGTTGATTCATTAATGTGGGCTCAAAGGCCCGTCGTTTCTCATCAAGCGCAACACAATGCAGGGCCCCAGCGACATTATTGGCAATAGTATGGTTTTCAAAAACCACATGCTCTGCGCCACGGGTCGCTTTATTTATCTTTGACAGGCCAATTGAGGCCACGGTGTCAAAAACACACAAATATACTTGCTCATTTATTAATGGCTCTAGGCATTTAGCAAAACGCCTTGCTAATGCAGCGCCTCTGCTAAAACCGGTAAGTAGAACAGTATCGCCACTTTGATAATGCTGCTTAAAATCTGTGATAGCCTGAGTCAAAATGCTGGCCACATCTTCAGAACGTGGGGCAAGTGTTTGATTTAAAATTCGTTTTAAACGACTCCCTTTGGTGCCTATGCCTTGGTAATAAAAGCTTAATTGCTGTGAAAATGGGGTAGTGGGTGAATCATCAAGTTTACCGCCGAGCAATAAGTGTAGTTTTAGAATATTAGAAATACTGGCGTCTTCTTTAAAATGCTCTGTACTAAACTGGTCTGCGTCGCGGGGTTCACTGCCGGTACCATCAAAATTAAAAATAAGCGTTTTAAAGGTCATTACTAAATTCCGTGAGTGGTTTATGTAAATTTATATGGGAATTGTGAAAAATTAAAGACGGCGGTAATAAATATTTGTTTAATCTTATTTATTACCGCGGCTGATGTAGCTATTTAACCTGAAATCTAGTTAAGAGATTTACTAACATATTTAATCAAAATGATATTTATGTTTATTATCCGGAGTTCAGGTTATTTAGTGTAGTTTCATTTTTGGGCGAACAACACGCAGCACCTTTTCGCTGATCCACAAAGCAAAGGTTTTGGCACTGCCGTGGATAGCGCGCTGATGCATTCTATATAGTGAAATATACATAAAGCGGGCAATTTTACCTTCAATAAAAAAGCTACTACTGGTTAGGTTACCCATTAAGCTGCCCACCGTGCTGTAGCGCGATAAATTTACCAGTGAGCCATGATCATTATATTCAAACTTTTTCAGGGGCTGCTCACGTAGTGTAGCAATTAGATTTTTTTCAACGCATTGCGCCATTTGATGAGCTGATTGCGCGCGTGGCGGCACTTGCGTCCCATCGTCTTGGGTAAACGCGCAGCAATCACCAAGCACATAGATTTGAGGGTCTAGGCTACTTTGTAAGTAATCATTCACTTTTATTTGATTGCTACGTGTCAGCTCAAATATGTCTAGCTCTTTAATGAAGTCAGGGGCTTTTACCCCTGCTGCCCACACCATAATATCCGCATTTATTTGCTCGTCATTATTAGTGATAAAGCCATGCTCAGTTGCTTGTTTAACTTGGGTGTTTTCTCGTACGGTAACCCCTAATCTTAATAATTCACGTTTGGCTGAGCTGGCAATTCGCTCAGACAGGGCAGGTAAAATTCTGGGACCCGCTTCAATCAAATGTATGTGCAAGCGTTTCGCCGACATATTGGTTAAACCGTATATTTTGAGTAAATCAGAAACATGATACAACTCAGCTGAGAGCTCAACGCCAGTTGCCCCACCGCCAACAATAGCAATGTTTAATGAATGCAATGGGTCGTCGTCTTGATGAAGGCGAGTAAAGTTATCTAGTAAGGCGTGTTGAAAACGCTCGGCTTGTTGGTTTGAATCAAGGTAAAAGCAATGGTCTTTAATACCCGGGGTGTTGAAGTCGTTACTGACACTGCCAATGGCAATAACTAAATGATCATAGTGAACGGTTCGTTTAGGTAATATTTGATGCCCTAACTCGTCATATAGAGGGCTTAAGGTAATGGTTTTATTATTGTTATCGAGGTTACAAAAAGTACCAAGTTGGAAGTTATAGTGGTGCTTGGCTGCATGGGCTGAGTATACAACGCCATCTAAATCGGCATCAATAGAGCCGGTTGCTACTTCATGCAATAACGGTTTCCATATATGAGTGCGGTTTTTATCAATGAGTAATATATTTGCGTGTTGTTTCTTTCCTAATTTGTGCCCTAATTGAGTTGCTAGCTCCAGCCCACCAGCGCCACCGCCTATGATGACAATTTTTGGTATGGTTTTGTCCATGACTATGCCCTTAAAAATAATATACCGAAGCAATTTCTGTACGTTGATTTTTAAAATGACTTGGGTATCAAAAAATTATTTTGGCAAAGCATGCTTTTATAGCACTATAGTGTGCGCCTAATTGAAGGATATGTCAGCAATAAATCCAACGATATGCTGTATACTGATATGCAAATATTTCATCTACTGCGCATTTACAGTATTTATGGGCACCGACATAAAAAGGACGCTTTTATGAGTACCTCGCTAGTTCAGTCTCTTGAGCAACATTTTGGTTTTAATCAGTTTAGAGCAGGGCAACAACAAACCATAGAGCAATTGCTAAATGGCCAATCATCACTGGCTATATTTCCAACTGGATCGGGTAAATCCTTGTGCTATCAACTTACTGCGTTACATTTACCGCATTTAACCTTGGTGGTATCGCCATTATTAGCGTTGATGAAAGATCAAATAAGTTTTTTAAACAGTAAAGGCATTTATGCCGCAAGTCTTGATTCAAGCCAAGATCAAATGCAAAGCAGTACGGTAATGAACGACGTGCGCAGTGGTAAAATTAAAGTGTTAATGGTGTCAGTTGAGCGCTTTAAAAACGAGCGCTTTAGAGAATTTATTAGCCAAGTGGCACTTTCTATGTTGGTGGTAGACGAAGCGCATTGTATTTCTGAGTGGGGTCATAACTTTAGACCCGACTACTTAAAGTTACCGCGTTACCGTGAAGAGCTAAATATTCCGTTAGTGCTACTATTAACCGCCACCGCTACTAAAAAAGTTAAACGCGATATGGCAGAGCGATTTGCTATTGATCCAAAATGCATTGTGCAAATGGGGTTTTATCGCGCTAATTTAGATTTAAATGTGCTGAGTGTTAAAACGGCTGATAAAAATACTGAGCTTACTGAAATTGTCCGTACGCAAATCGGCCCCGGTATTGTGTATGTTACGCTGCAGCAAAGTGCTGAGCAAGTGGCCAATATGTTAAGCGCACAGGGCATGCAGGCGGTGGCGTATCATGCAGGGCTTGAAGACACCCTACGCGGACAAATTCAAGATGATTTTATGGCGGGAAAAATAAATGTAGTGGTCGCCACTATTGCCTTTGGCATGGGGGTTGATAAATCAGACATTCGTTTTGTAATTCACTACGATTTACCTAAATCAATTGAAAACTACAGCCAAGAAATTGGCCGTGCAGGACGTGATGGCAACCCATCGAATTGTTATACGCTGGCTAATCTAGATGGCTTAAATACAGTCGAAAACTTTGTGTACGGCGATACCCCAGAGCTCAGCGGTATTGAATATGTTATTAACGATATTCGCCAAGCTCAACAGCAATGGGAAATGCAAGAATATAGTCTTTCTAGCGAAAGTAATATTCGCCAGCTTGCCCTTAAAACCTTGCTGGTACAATTGGAAATGCAAGGTGCAATAACCCCGCAATATGCGTACTACGCCGATTTTAAGTATAAATTTCTAGTTGATAAAAATGAGTTGCTTAATCAGTTTGATCAGCAGCGCCAAGCTTTTTTAACGCAAATATTTAGCCATACCGACTTTAAAAAAATATGGGGTACACTTAACTTTGACTCTCTAACGCAAGCCGCACAGGTTGACCGTAAACGTGTGGTAGCCGCACTTGATTACTTAGCAGAAAAAAACCTTATCACCCTTGAAACCAAACGTATTACTCAAGTGTACAAAGTGCATAGCGAGGTGATTAATAACCCTGCACTTGCCCAGCAGTTACATGATTACTTTACCGATAAAGAGCAAGCTGAAATAAAACGGATTGCTGCTTTGGTGCGCTTTTTTGAGCTGCAATCTTGCTTAAGCTATAACTTAGCCCGTTACTTTGATGATGCGAATGCGCCACAGCAATGTGGGCATTGTAGTGTGTGCCGTGGACATGCGGTCAAGCTTGAATATTCAATCACTCCTGCAAAGATTGATACAGCGCTTATATATCAAAAGGTGGATGAGTTTTTGGCACATATGGCAACGAAAGGGGTGCATAATGTTGGCATTGAAACCCAATGTCGGTTTTTGGCGGGAATGAGTGTGCCGCTATTTGCACGCAATAAAGTACGCCAACTAAGTGGTTTTGCATTGTGTGAGCAACAGCGCTACAGCGAAATTAAAGCAATATTGCTATCAAGGTCGGCTCCTAATTAATATTAAAAAATCAGTATAAAATAAAAAGTGTTAATTTTTTGTTTCTTTTTCTCGCTTTACTATACTCAATTTGGCTATGACGGCCATTATAATAATGAGGTGATCAATGAAACTGCAAAAAATTATACTATTGGGGGTATTTGTATCAGCAAGTAGTTATGCTGAAATTAATATTTCAGGTTTCGCGAGTATTAATGCGGGTAAAGTGCTTAGTGGCACCGGTGTCCCGCAATATGGCGTTGAACCAACCTTTCTTGCGGACTACCCAAATGTAAGTGCCTACACTGAAGATTTATCCTTTTCGCCAGAGTCTTTGATTGGATTACAGGTATCAGGCGACTTAGGTGAAGGCCTTTCTGTAACAGGTCAGCTAGTTGCCAGAGGAGTTAACGACTTTGAGGCAAATTTTGAATGGGCCTATATTTCTTACGATATTAACGATAATTGGACTGTTCAAGCTGGTAAGAAGCGTTTACCACTATTTTACTACTCAGACTTTTTCGATGTAGGTTATGCATATGTATGGATGCGGGCCCCTGCTGACAATTATACATGGCAAGTATTTAACTACGAGGGGGGTTAATTTACTTTACTCAGGCTCTGTAGGTGACTGGGGAGTATCTGCAAATGTTTATACCGGTAAAGAAGATGATGACGATAACAAGCTGTTGTCAGACTTCTTCTTTCAAGAGCCGACAAGAGAAATTTGGGAAGATATGTTAGGCGGCGTACTGTTACTTAATCGTGACTGGCTCGAACTAAGAGTGACCCACATGCAATATACCAACAAGCGTTTTCGCGCGGGTGAACCCGTTTTGTGGGATGGTAAAGACAGCAGAGATGGTAAATTTTATGGCTTAGCTGCAAACCTTGATTTTGGTGATTTTTTTGTTTTAAGTGAACTGAACCGCTTAGACCTAGATGGTAATCTCGATACTTATATGATCAGTGCGGGCTATCGTTTTGATTCAATTACCCCCTATGTCATGTTTTCAGACTTTGAACAAGAAGGTGAGGGTGATACAGAGCAGCATAATACATTTGCTGTTGGTGTTAGGTGGGACTTTCATCCGTCAGCTGCATTTAAAGTGCAATACGATAGAGTCAAAGATGACTCGTTTGATTTAGCTGTGGCCGGTGATAGTAAAGCAATCACCCTTGGTGTCGATGTTGTATTTTAAGGAGAAGTAAAATGAAAAAATTAATATTATGTGTAATATTCTTGTTTACTAACTTCGCCTATGCAGAATTTGCTATTATCGTGCATCCTTCAAATGAAAGTAGTTTTGATGAGTCTGTTATTAGTCGAATTTATACAGGAAAAGAAAAGTCATTTAGCAATGGCAATAAGATCATTCCAATATCTCAAGAACCAAGCAGTGCTGCAACCGAGCAATTTAATAGTAAATTACTCAATAAAACGTCTTCTCAGTTAAAAGCGTACTGGTCAAAACTGATTTTTACAGGAAAGGGCACACCGCCTAAAGAGTTAGAAAATGACAGTGAAGTAATCAAAATGGTCGCAGCGAACCCTGACACCATTGGCTTTGTTTCTTCATCGGCTGTTTCGGATAACGTTAAAGTGGTTTTCACTTTTTAATCTACAACTAATAAGCGTGCTGATTAACCAGCACGCTTTTTTAGTAATTGGTTAATTACATATGACGATGTTTAAAATCTGACAGTTATTTTACTGTCACCGCTGCCTCGCTCGTGTATCCTATAGGTTGTATACCATTTATCAAAAGTCTGTATGTCAAACTCAATCATTGCTGTTGAAAATATCGATACAACCGCCGTCACTTGTGCTAATTGCCAAGCGTGTTGTTGCCAATTAGAAGTGCGTATTGTTAGTGATACCGGTGTCCCTTTTCAGTATATTGATTACGATAAATGGGGCAGCGAAGTAATGAAGCGCGGCGACGATGGTTGGTGCCAAGCACTCGATAGAAATACGTTAATGTGTACTATTTACGAAAATCGCCCATTAACGTGTCGAGAATTCGAAATGGCGTCTGATGAGTGTATTACCGAACGTGAATTAGCGGGTATTTAAAATGCGGGCTGATTAACCCGCGTTAGTGTTGTTAACCAATAGAGAGTTGCGCGCTTGGGTATCTTAGTTTTTTAGTGCGTGGACTTGCTAAAAAGTAGGCGAGAGTGAGCGGGCCTATTCTGCCCATAAACATTAAAAACATAATGATAAACTCCCCCAGCGGTGATAACGATGACGTTAAACCGCGTGAAAGCCCTACAGTACCCAGTGCCGATACCGCTTCAAAAGCAACATCTAAAAAAGGTGCATCTTCAACGACCAGTAATGTAAAAATAGCCAACCAAGTGACTCCCGCTGAAATAACGGTTAAGGCTAATGCTTTATACACTGAATCTTTGTCTATTTCTCGGCGTAACACGGTGACGCCTTTGTCACGTCTTAAGTAGCTATAGGTTGCTAGTATTAAAACAATAAATGTAACGACCTTTATGCCACTTGCTGTACTCAAAGAGCCGCCACCGATAAACATAAGCATCATAGTTAAAGCGGTACTGGCATTTTTTAATTCTTCAATAGCAATGGTATTAAACCCCGCAGTACGGGGAGTAACGGCTTGAAACCAAGCTGCTAGCCATTTACCTACTTCAGATAACGGCTGCAGTGTTTTTGGATTATCGTATTCAATTACGTAAATAAGCAACAATGCAATAACGTTAATAATAACAGTGCTGATCAGCATTAATTTACTGTAGGGACTGAGCTTAGCCCAACGCTTTGATTTATATAAATCTGTTAATACGGTAAAGCCAAGGCCACCAATAATAAACAAACAGGTAATTGTTAAATTCACAACGGGGTCTTCTACATACTGCATTAAGCTGTTAGGACTTAATGCAAACCCTGCATTGTTAAAAGCGCTAATAGTATAAAAAAGTGCATGAAAAAAGCTTTTTTGTAAGCCCATTTCGGGTAGCCAATACAGCGTTAAAATAATAATGCCTACAGATTCAACGATTAGCGCAAACAGCAAAACAGACTTAGCGGTATTTACCAAAGTAGATGTATCTGTTTGATTAAAAGCAGCTTTAGTCACTGTTTTTTGAATAAAGCCAACTTTATTACCCAGTGCCATTAAAGTTACAACCGCAAAGGTCATTAAACCCAGACCACCTAGTTGAATTAATAGCGCAATAACGCCTTGTCCAAAAGGAGTAAACACTGAACCGGTATCGACGACAACCAGTCCAGTTACAGTCACCGCAGAGGTTGCTGTAAACGCACTTTGTATCCATGAAATAGGCTCATAGGTTGCAAAAGGTAGTTTTAACGCCAACGCCCCTAGCGTTATTAATATTAAAAAACTACAGCAGAGAACAAGCGGTGGAGCCGCATTGAGTTTTTTATGTCCATTGGCTTTTCGATCTATAGGTGTTTTGAGAGGGTGCCATAAAACCATAATTATAAAAGCCTTGGTGCAAGATAGTTTAGTTCGACTCGATTACCTGATAACAGTAAAGTGTCGTAGGTAAGTAACTCAAAGTCGTCATCAAGTTTGGCAAACGTTTGCTTGGCGCGCTTAACCAATAATGGGTTTACAGTGCCTTTTATTTCTTTAAGTAAATGCCCTAGTTTTGTTTTATGTAAGTGCGCTTTTATACTTACTTCAACAACGTATATGCCATTGCCTAGGGAAATATAGTCGTTCACTACAGGGTAATTAAGCGCTTGTGCAACTCGCACGCCCATTTCTTCTTCAGGATGAATAATGCGTGTTACACCTAATTTAGAAATAATTGTGTGATGGGCTTTAGTGCTCGCTTTTACCCATATTTGCTTAACAGCTAGGTTTTTTAATGCAAGGGTGCACAGAATGCTCGATTGCATGTCTTCTCCTATTGCCACTAAAACGGCCTGACTGCTCGCTAAATCAAGCTCTTTAAGTGCGGCTTCATCAGTGGAGTCGCAAACAACGGTTTCAGATAAATGCTCAACATATTTTTCAGCTAGTTTAGGGTTACTATCAACCCCTGTGACTGTATGCCCTAAATGAATTAACTCAAGGCTTGCTGCAATGCCAAATCGACCCAATCCGATCACTGTAAAATGTGCCATGTTGATACCTAAATTAAAGTTAAAAGAGAGAAGTGGTAAAGTTCATTTGGTCAATAAACAGTTAATACATAGGCTGTAAGCATCACTATTTTTATCCAACCCAACATACGTATTACTCCTTCTGCTGAAGTTAGAATATGAGTTATTAAAGTAACAATGTAGGTAGGCGTTAAAAGCTTTATAAAGATTTAACGAATCAGATAAAAAACTTTATAAAAACTTTATAGAGGCAATATCGAAAAGGCAGTAATCTAGGTTCTCAAATGTTAGAGGAATAATTAATGAATCAGGCAGAGGCTAAACCACGTTGGTATAACGCATTGTTTTTGGCAGTAATAATGCCATTAATTGTGGTTATTGCCATTTACCCTGTACGTAATTGGTTTACTACCACCGATATCGTGATGCTTCAGTTATTGTGGGTGACTTGGGTTGCTGTGCGCAGTAATCGTCGTCTTGCCATACTGACCACCTTAGTGAGTGTGGCGTGTACAGATTGGTTTTTTGTTGCCCCAAATTTTACTTTTCATATTGAAAACATAGAATATTTAGTAACCTTTATGGTTATGCTGATTGTTGGTTTTGTGATCAGCCAATTGGCAGGGGAGCTCAGTACTAAAGTTAGGGATGTGCAATTACATGCAAGTAATAGTCGCACCTTGTACGAACTGGCCAAAGACTTAAACAGCCTAGATACGCTGGATGAACAAAAAAAGTACTTTGTGCAGCGGATCAGCAAGCATTTAAACGCATCTTGTACATTTATACCTGCAGCATCGCAGGGCAATAGTGAGTTTATATTGCTTAGTGAAGTTAACCCTAGCTGGGGCGGGTTTAATTTTACTAAACGGTTAACGCAAGGGCAAAAATCCTTTGCGGACACCGCTATTTCGCTTCTTTATCAGGTACATGAAAAAACGTTATTACGCCAACAGTCGGCTGCTATTTCGGTGCAAGCGGAATTAGAGCGCGCTAAAAATGCACTTTTACGCAGTTTGTCTCACGATTTACGCACACCACTGGCGACTATTATGGGCGCATCGAGCATGCTTGCAGATGATGAGATTACCCTCAGTGAAAGCGTGATAAAAGAGCAAGCGAGTAATATTTATGAGCAAAGTAAAATACTAAATGAGCACTTTGATAAAGTAATGGAGTTAAGCCGAGTTAATAAAATGGGTGAAAATCTAAGTTGGCAAACAATAAACTTACAAGCACTACTTAGTGAAGCTAAAGCTAGAAGACAGCAGCAACTCACTGATTTTATCATAAATACCAATATAGACGCTCAGACAACATGCAAAGGGGATGTGACTTTGTTAGAAATTGCGCTGGCTAATATGCTCGAAAATGCATGGCGTTATGGTGATAAAAAGGTGAGCGTTGAATTTACGCAAAGTACTAATCAGCAAAAGGTAGTTTATCAGTTACTTCTAACTAATAACTTGGTAATTAAAGGGCAAACAAGTAACGATGAAGGCGTTGGGTTAGGCAGCATTATTTGTGATGTGGTTGCTAAATTTCACCAGGGCACATTTACATTAACAATTAATAACGAAGCAAATATGGCGCACGCAAAGTTAATCTGGGAAAAAAGTAATGACTAAAATCTTGATATTAGAAGATTCTCCCCCTCTACAAAGCTTTTTAAAAACCTTGTTGCAAGCCAGTGGTTACGAGCTAAGTATTTGTGATAAAGGGTTAGATGGTTTTGCACGTTTAAGTGAGCAAAGTTACGATCTTGTATTGTTAGACTTAGGCCTGCTAGACATGGATGGTCAAGACTGGTTAATTGAGTTTCGACAATGGAGTGCCTTACCTGTTTTAGTGCTATCAGCTCGAGATGGCGAAGTTGAAAAGGTCACTGCGCTTGATAATGGGGCAAATGACTATATTACCAAACCGTTTAGCGCCAATGAGTTGCTAGCCCGGATTCGGGTTTTATTACGTACCCAGAGCCAGCCGAGTGTGGCATTTACCTGCGGGAATATAAAAATAGATCCACAAAAGCACAGAGTAACCTCTTCTGGAAATGAGATAAAACTCACTAAAAAAGAGTACGCAATATTATTATTACTGTTTCAAAATAAAAATACAGTACTCACCCATAATGCAATCTTAAGCCATATTTGGGGAGCGCAGTACATAGACCGTCCTGAATATGTACGAGTCCATGTGGCACAGCTCAGACAAAAATTAGAGGTTAACCCCGCTAGTCCAAAATATATCTTAACTGAACCAGCTGTGGGTTATCGATTGGCCGATTAAAAATAAAAGTTTTGCAGAGTGTTTTTGTCTTTAAACCATACCCTATTTAACAATCTTATCTACTAGGCAGCTGGTATTTTAATACCCTGCTTTCACATTTATTTCTACACAATTCATTTGCCTAGAAAGTTTTTATAGTCTAATTTTTAAGCTTACTACTTCAAATCCTCAGGACATTGACTTGCTTGTTTAAGCCTAAAATTATGCGACTAACACTCATACATTCTTTGCAAGGAAAAATGCTGCTGTATTTGGCATTGCCCGTTATGCTCATCATCGCGGGTATTTTGAGTTACTGGTATTCAACCAGCCTTAATCAGGCTGTTATGCAAGCAAAGCTTAACTTGAGTCAGACCGCCGATACTATTTCTGCAAAAGTAAATGAAGAGACGCAATTGGCAGTACGCACTACCGAAATTATGGCCTTAGCACAGCAAAATGGGTTGTTTGGTGATAGAGAGGCAAGTATTAATTTTGTTCGTGCAGTGCTTAAAATGAATCCTTCATTCGTGGGGGCTTCTTTTGGTTATGAGCCTAATGCCGATAATCAAGATCAAGCCTATATTAATGCTCCGTCATTAAAAGAAGGCGTTTATGTAAATCAAACCGGTCGTTTTTTACCTTATTGGCACCGTGACTTTAATGATTCTGAACGCTTGTTACTTGAGCCCTTGGTGGACATGGAATCTAGTCTTTATTATGAGGGAGTACGCCAACAGTTTTTACGTGATGGCAATACAGAGACGATGATCACTGAGCCCTATGTTTACGAGGGAAGAATGCTGGTTGAACAAAGTTCGCCCATTATCATTAATGATAAATTTGTCGGTATGGCAAGCGTAGATAGAGCGCTCGCTGACATCACTGAATTCTTGCAAACCATAAAGCAGCAATTAAAAATAGATGTTTTGTTACTCAGTCAGCGCGACAACGTGATTGCAACGACATTAAATCATTCAGGATTAAAAACGAAGGCCATTTTAGATACAGATTACGCAAGTATAGCCAAACAGCTAAAGTTACAGGGGCAAGAAAGAGAGATACTATCTGCGAACGATCCTTTTGATTCCGGGGTCTTCTATTTTGATAAAGCCAAGGTTGCCACTGGTAATTGGACAGTGATAGTGCGCCGCTCTGAAGCCGATATTATTGGGCCTATTCAAGCGCAATTTAAACCATTACTGGCAGCGGCTTTTGCAAGTGTATTACTGATTTTTTTACTCTTTTGGTATTTTATTAACCGAACAACTAAGCGTATTAATATTGCTATTAAATCTGTTGAACAGTTAGCTAATGGCGATTTATCCATTCATGTTCAAAAATATATGACTCAAAATGATGAGCTTGGCACTATGTTTAGAAGTTTTGAGCGTTTAATTAAAGCCAGTAAAGATATTGATCAGGTTTGCTCTGCGATTGCAGCAGGTGATTTTTCTAAAACAGTTTCAAAGCGCGGTCCTTATGATCGTTTAAGTGATTCTATTAATTTAATGTCGAGTAAACGCCACGAGGCAGAGCAGGCTCTAGTTGAGCAAACCATAGAGCTTCGTCGCACTCAGCAAGAGCTTGTTGAAGCAGAAAAAATGTCGTCACTTGGAAGTTTAGTTAGTGGTGTAGCCCATGAGGTGAATACGCCGTTAGGTGTTTGCGTAACTGCGACGTCGCATTTAAGAGAGATGCTGATTGAAACTAAAAACAAGGTGGCTTCTGGCTCCTTGAGTAAAACGCAGTTTAGTGAGTTTATTAGTGAAGTTGATTTAAGTTGTGACATTTTACTAAAAAATATGCAGCGCGCCGCAGGTTTAATAAGCAGTTTTAAACGTGTTGCGGTTGATCAAACAACCGAAGAATTACGTAATTTATATATAAGTAGTTATTTAAATGAGGTGCAAAAAAGCCTTTACCATACCCTCAAAGCAACACCCGTTGACATTACTATTAGTGCGAAAGAGCCTGAGCCTGAAGTGTATTCTGATCCTGGTGCTTTAGCACAAATCTTCACTAATTTAGTAATGAATTCAATTATTCATGGTTTTAAAAATGGCAGCCAAAAAGGGCAAATAAGTGTTCATATAGACTACTCAGATTCTGTTTTCATTCATTATCAAGATAACGGAAGAGGCATGACTGAAGAGGCAGAGAAAAAAGTATTTGATCCTTTTTACACCACAAATAGAGCAGGTGGTGGCAGTGGTTTAGGAATGAACATTGTCTACAACCTTGTTGTACATCGGCTAAAGGGGCAAATTTTTATAAAGGAAAAACAATCAACGGGAGTTTATTTTTTTATTCAATTCCCCTTAACGCTACCGAATTAATAACTAGTAGAGTGTGTTTATGGATTGGTTACAAGATGATGAAGTTGTAAAACAAGCGGTCGACAGCAAGCATGTTGAACCATGGAAAATCTTAGTGGTTGATGATGATGAATCTGTACATCAAGTAACTCAACTTGCAATGAAGCGCTTTGAATTTGAGCAACGACCTATTGAATTACATAGTGTCTACAGTGCGGCAGAGGCCAGAGAGAAACTACAAAGCTCAGAGCGCTATGCATTAATTTTATTAGATGTAGTAATGGAAACTGAGCATGCAGGATTAGATTTTGCACGATTTGTTCGCCAAGACTTACAAAATGTATATAGCCGAATTATTTTACGCACAGGTCAGCCAGGGGTTGCGCCAGAGCGCAGTGTTATTCGCGATTATGATATTGATGGTTATAAAGCGAAGAGCCAACTGCAAAGCCAAGATCTTGAATTGATTTTTTATACCTCTTTGCGCGCCTATCGCGATATTTGTATACTACAAAACCATCGGCACAACTTAAAAAGGCTAATAATAGCAATTTCTACTATTACCCAAATTGGTGACTTGGTTGAGTTTACCTCTGTTGTAATGGAAGAGCTAAAACTAGTACTGAATATGAGCTCCGCCAATTTGTATATTGATGCGCCTAAGGTCTTTGGTATTTGTCAGTTAGATGAAAAGCTGCAGATGATTGAGGGAGAGCTTTCTGGCATACATTTATTCACGGGCAATGGAATTGACAGTATTCCACAAAAACATCAAGAGTATTTTTTAAGGGCAAAGCAAACTAAGCAGAATTTTATAGCAGAAGATCATTATGTTTATTTTCATCATTCGCAAAAAGGTTTAGATTCCATCTTAGCGTTTCAGTCGCTGCAGCCGGTAAAAAAAGAAGCTCAACAGCTAGTAGATTTATTTTTGGGTAATGTAGTACTGACCTTTGAAAGCCTCTTATTAGCTAATTCAATTGAAGAAACCCAGCAACTGGCTATTTCACTGATGGGAGGAGCGATGGAGTCACGCTCCAAAGAAACAGGCTCACATGTAATCAGGGTTGGTTTATATGCAAAACTATTAGCGCAGCTAAATAATCAAAATCAATCATACTGCGATAAAATTAGTTTAGCAGCACAGTTACACGATGTAGGAAAGGTGGGAGTTCCAGATTTAATTTTAAATAAGCCAGCTAAATTGGATGCTGATGAATGGGAAATTATGAAACAGCACACCACCAAAGGCTGGGAAATCCTCAAAGGAACAGCTAACCCTGTAATTGATATGGCTGCTAACATTGCAATTGATCATCACGAACGTTGGGATGGAGCTGGTTATCCACACGCAAAAAAACAGCAAGAGATCAGTTTAGAGGGGCGAATTACTGCGATTGCTGATGTATTTGATGCGTTATGTTGTCGTCGTTGTTATAAAGAGCCTTGGAGCATGGATGAAGCAAAGGCGGAAATAATTAAAGGCGCAGGTAATCATTTCGATCCGACGTTGGTTGAATTATTTGAATTGAATTTTAATGCGTTTAAACAAATTTATTTAGACAGGCCTGAGTAACGAGATTGTCGCTCTGATTGCGTTAGCCACAATCAAAGCGAGCATAAAATTAATCGTATTTAGCTTCAAGCTCGTTGGCAGTATGAAACTTTTCGTGAGATTGTAATTGCTCATCGTATTTAACTAGGTTTTTAAAGTGCCCTAGTTGGCCAGCGTTTTTAACGATTTCAACAATAAACGACATCATAAAATCGGCACCAGTGAGAGTATCGCCCACTAAATAACGTTTGCCTTCAAGGCGGCTGTTAAAGTAGCTAATTACTTTAGCGGTTTCAGCATCGGCATAGCCCTCTAAAAATTGCGTTTTAGCACCATCTTTCTGGACAAACATTTTTAGCAATAATGGTAAAATTGCAGAGCTT
Organism: Pseudoalteromonas sp. US3C1013; assembly: GCF_048401115.1. Taxonomy (GTDB): domain Bacteria; phylum Pseudomonadota; class Gammaproteobacteria; order Enterobacterales; family Alteromonadaceae; genus Pseudoalteromonas; species Pseudoalteromonas undina. Next base: position 190,665 of record NZ_CP183076.1, read on the forward strand.
TCTGCAAAGTGAAGCCATTGTTGATAGTCTACAAATTCTGCAGTACCTGTGACTGGTGCAAACTTACCTTTGCCATATTTAGTGATCAGGTAATCTGTGATAGCGCCAGACTCGGCGATCACTAAGCCATCATCTTCTATAACTGGCGATTTGCCCAGCGGATGCACATTTTTAAGCTCATCAGGGGCTAAAAAAGTTTCAGTATTGCGCTGATAAGCAACAATTTCGTAATCAACCTCAAGCTCTTCTAATAACCAAATAATACGTTTAGAACGAGACTTGTTTAAGTGGTGTAGTTTAATCATTTTCTTCCTTATTGAGCTGTGTTGAATTACAACACAGCCTGAATGTTATTATAGTGGGCTGTTAATCTTTACTACGGTTTTACCAAAGTTCTTCCCGCTGATCATGTCGTTAAATGCGCTGATGGTTTTTTCGAAACCATCTACAAGATGTTCGCGGTATTGAACTTTTCCGTCTTGTAGCCACGTTTGCATGTCTTGTGCAAATTCGTCATAACGATCGCCATAGTCATCAAAAATTATAAAGCCCTGCATTTTAATACGCTTAGTTAACAATTGTCCCATTAGCATACCTAATCTATCTGGGCCTTCAGGCAAGCTGGTGGCATTATATTGCGATACCAAACCACAGATAGGCACGCGTGCTGAGGTATTAAGCAAAGGTAATACGGCATCAAACACTTTTCCGCCCACATTTTCATAATAAACATCAATGCCTTGCTCACATGCTTTTTCTAACTGCTCGGCAAAGTCATCCGCTTTATGGTCAATACAGGCATCAAAGCCTAGATTTTCAACAGCATGAGCACATTTTTCGCTGCCTCCGGCAACTCCTACTACTTTACAGCCTTTAATTTTAGCTACTTGACCAACCGTTGCGCCTACTGGGCCTGTAGCTGCTGCAACAACAACGGTTTCACCCGCTTTAGGTGCGCCAATATCTAGTAATCCCATGTAGGCGGTAAAGCCAGGCATACCCATAATACCAAGTGCGTAAGACGGATTAGTTGGCTCTTTACCTAATGACATTAAGCCCTCGCCATTTGAGATAGCGTAAGTTTGCCAGCCTGTATATGCTAATACCCATTCGCCTTCGCTAAACGTATCATTTTTAGATGATTCGACTTGGCAAACCGTTGCACCAACCATTACATCACCAATTTCTACAGGGTCGGCATACGATTTAGCATCGCTCATGCGGCCACGCATATAAGGGTCTAGTGATAAATAAATAGTACGCAGCAATACTTCACCATCTTTTAATGATGGTAACTCTACGTTTTTAAGTTCAAAGTTTTCATTAGTAGGTGCGCCATGTGGGCGTGATGCTAAAGTAAATTGACGACTGGTTGTGGACATAAAAATCTCCATGATAGAGTGAAAAAACGACCTATATACCGAATGTTTAAGCTTTAAAACTATACATTGCTCAACAATAATGCGCGGATAGGTAGAAAAGATTTGTACCTTGATACACGAGCTTTGGGCGAGAGGTGGTTAATTCAACCGTCGAAAGAATTTAATTAGAACAATTACTCTGTTTTAGCACACTAAATACATGGCTATCTAAATAGTGACCATTTTTATAAATTGCTTTCTTTAAAATAGCTTCGTTATTAAAGCCATTTTTAAGCAACGCGCTCATTGAGCCAACATTACCAGCAAATACAGCCGCATGAATACGGTTTAAGTTAGTACTTTCAAACACTTCTTTAGTAATCAACTCTATGGCTTGGGTAATAATACCTTGCCCCCAATATTGCTGACTAAGCCAATAACCTATTTCGCCACTGCGGCTATACTCAAACTCACCAGGGATAACACCAATACAACCAACACATAGGCCATCAACTTCAATAGCTTTAATGATGCCACATTTTGCTCCTTCGTTTACCCACCAGTTTGCATCTGCTTGAGTATAAGGAAATGGAATTTTAGAGGACAAATAGCGAGCTACTTGTTGATCGTTCAAAATGGTGACTATTTGGCAGGTATCGTGTTGTTTAAATGCTCGTAAAGTGATCATGCTACAAATGAGTTTGTTATTATCAGCCAATAACTTAGCAAGCTTTAAACGCTTAAACAATGAAAAACAATTCATTAAAATTAAAGTGTATACAGGTATAACTTTGCTTAAAACTCTTTTAAAATGTAAAAAAACACCCAGACAGAGTCTCTATGCATCCTCATATCGAAGCCCTTTATAATAGCGCTAAAAAGCCCAGCCGTTTAATTATTGGATTAATGAGTGGCACCTCTTTGGATGGTTTAGATGTAGCGCTATGTAAAATAACCGGTTCAGGTTTGCATACACAAATAGAGGTGTTAAATTTTACTACGGTTGAGTATAACGACGAATATAAAACTAAAATAAAGCAGGTATTTGCTAAGCGCGAATGCGATTTAGAAGTGCTGACTTTATTACATCCTTGGGTGGGGAAACTCCATGGTGCTATGGTTAATCAGTGTTTAATTGCATGGGGTATTGATCCTGCGAGTATTGATGCCATAGCAAGCCACGGGCAAACTATTTATCACTGTCCGCAGTCGCAGCATAACCATCATGACTTTAAGCATGGCACCTTACAAATAGGTGATAGTGACCAAATAGCCGTTACTACAGGCATTACCACTGTTGGCGATTTTAGGCAAAAGCATATTGCCGCTGGTGGAGAAGGTGCGCCGTTAGCTGTGTATGGCGATTATTTATTTTTTGCCAGCCCTGATGAAAACCGCATTTTATTAAACATGGGTGGCATTGCTAATTTAACGTTTTTACCTAAAAGCGGTGATGCTAGTAGCGTGTTTAGTAGTGACATAGGCCCAGGTAACACCATTATGGATGCCTACGTACAGTATTACTTTAAAGGAATGCATTATGATGAGGGCGCAAAGCTTGCCAAAGCAGGCAAGGTGAATGTAAAGCTGCTTAAAGCACTCAGTGATAACGCGTTTTTTAAATTACCACTACCAAAAACAACAGGGCCAGAGGTGTTTAATTTAGCCTTATTACGCGCAGCCCAAGCCCAAACCGCAACCCAAGATTTAAGCCATGAAGATGTGTTGGCGACTTTAAATGCGCTTTCTGCGACTACAATTGCTAGGGCGTTAAATGACTGTGCTAAAGGGGTTCAAAACTGTGTGGTATATGCCAGTGGTGGAGGTATTCATAATCCATTATTGATGGAGCAATTACTAATACACTGCCCAAATATTAAGGCGTTTAAGAATACTGATGATTTGGGTGTTCACCCTGATGCCAAAGAGGCGGTGCTGTTTGCTATTTTGGCAAACGAATGTTTAGCAGGGCAGCGACAAAGTGCTAAAAATAAAAGAGGTGGAATTTTAGATATTACTATGGGTAAAGTGAGCTTTGCTGATTAACTAATTAAAGCTTAATGGTAAAATTTATAACAAGAGCTAAAAAAGTGAGATTAAAGCTGTTCCCATACTGGCGAGGTACTGACGAACGCGGTGCGGCTTTGGTGGGGTAATCGAAGTTACTGGTATAGTATATCCACTACCAAATTGGTTAATATGCATATCGAACTGCAAACTATTCTTTAACGTGCCGTGTTTACCGTGCAAAATCATTTGCATTACAAAACCACGACTATGCGCTATTTGGTTCAACCTAAGCGTGACCCGTCCCTGTTCTAAATCAAATTGATTGAGCTTTTTTTCTGTGTAGTACTGAGCTGCTCGTGCATTTGGTAAAGTTGCGCTCAGCGAAATAATATCACCTTCATGGGCCGCTTCAGGCAAAACGCATTGCAAAGCAATTTGATGCTGGCTATTAGCATGCAATGACAGCGTTTCAAATTCCATGCTGTGGCTTAATGCCGCAGACATTGGATCTTCAAATGACGGTAGTGCAAAGGTTAATTGCACCGTAGATTCGCTCATGAGGGTCTTATAAAGCTTTGTTGACTAATAATGCAGCTATTATCGCTGATGATTATTGCAAAATTATGACTAAATCAATATTAAAATTTAAGAAAAGATCTATAACTGTCGCTTTGTAAAGGGATGAGATGAGTGACATCACGTTACTCAAATCATCGTTTAACTTAAACCTCTCTATACTGCAAACAAACTCAATTATTTTGTATTAACTCGAGCTTAATGCTATTCATAAGTACTAGTTTATTTATTTTTGTTGTTAACCATAGGTTTTTATTTTGTGCTTTTTAGGCCTTGTTGTTCTATTATTGCAACAAAATAGTTTGAAAAAGATTGAGTAAGTTATAAGCTAAATTCAAAGAGTTCAAATAAATAACCAAGGTGGTTGTGGTGGAGTTATGAGAATTAGATGGCACTGATAAAAAAAAATTTATGGACACTTTTTTGTTTTTTACTCTTTGGCGGCTTAACTTTATTAAGTTTACTGTTAGTTTATGAGTGGAAAAGTTTAAAAAAAGAATATCGAACTCACTCTCAAAATAATGTGGCGCTTTCTGCTCAGTCGCTTAACAGCTCGTTAAGAAATAAAGAGCTCATGCTTGATTTGATTGGGCGAGATATTCTTTTAGAAAACAATTCAAATAAAAAAATATCGACAATTAAAGTACTTAACAATATTTTGCTTAAAAACCTCGTTTCATCGGGGTTTGTGTTATATGACACTCAAGGTCAGATACGTTACTTGAGTTCAAATTTAGACCCCTCAGCTTTTGTAAATCTTAAAAAAAGCGAAAGAACACAAGAAAACTTTGCTCATACCTTAAAATCTAACAAAATGATGTTAGGTAGAACTTATTTTAATGAAACACTCCAAGAGTGGATAATTCCTATTCGAAAAGCACTAAGAGACGAAAATGCAGAGGTTATTGCAGTAATGACGTCGGGAATGGCTATTTCAAAAGGTGAAAAATATTTAAATATTTTACGCAGCACTCAAGATGATTATTTACTAATTATTAGAGAGTTAGATGGCTACATTCAATATAGCTCAGACAAAAACGCAGATATTGCTAGTTATACACAGACAAAAGCTGAGCAATCTTTTGGTTTGTTAGATGCTGAATTAGTAAAACAGCTTGGTAAAACAAAGCAAGCACTTAAATATTCTGAAGAGGTGTTTAGCTTTTACACTGATATTCAAGGCAAAGCATATATAACCTCTGCAAAATTTGATAATCGTTACCAACTATGGATTTTATCGCAAGTTGCCATAGCACCAATAAAGCAGCAGTTTTATAAAACAGTAATTGTTTACTGTTTGGTTTATCTACTTATTTCGATAGTTTTGTTTTTAGGATTTAGACTTATCAATAAGGCAGAACAAAAGCGTCTTATGGAGTTGTTTTATCTCTCTCGGCATGACGATCTAACTAAGCTTCCTAATCGCAAAGCATTACGTGAGCACTTTGAAGCTCAAAAAAATACACCATTTAGTTTAGCGATTATTAATATTACTAATTTAAGTTACATGAATAACCGTTTTGGTATGGAGTACGGTGATAAAGCTATCAAAGCGTTTGCACACTCATTAGAGGCTAAATTTAAAGCGCCATTCCTGGTGTTTAGGAACAGTGGTAATGAGTTTTGTATTATTTCTCCCTCTAAAGAGAGCGAAAACAGACCGCATTTTTTTGAAAGTAAATTAAACTTAGCATTGCGTTATTATGAAACAAATAATAATGAACGACCGATAAATATTTGTGTGGGAGTTTCCAATTATCCGGATCATGGAAATACAAAAGCTAAACTAGTACGCTGTGCACATTTGGCGAATCAGTGGGCAAAAGATACAGGAAACTGGCTGTGTTATTATCAATCAGATATTGAAATTGCTTATTTACGGCGTGTAAAAATAGAAGAGCGACTTGCTATTGCTTTAACTGAAAAAACATTATTTATGGCCTATCAATGTCAGGTTAACGAGCAAGGTAAAATTCTTGCGATGGAAGCGCTAGTTCGCTGGAAAGACGATGAGTTAGGTATGGTATCGCCTGCCGAGTTTATTGCTATTGCGGAACAAAGTGATTTAATATTTAAAATCGGTGACTTTGTTTTAGCGAGTTCTATTAGTGAATTTGCAAAGATGCAACAACACAGCGATACCCCTCTTGAATTAGCAATCAACATTTCAGTGATGCAATTTCAAAGCAGTGCTTTCATTACAACATTATTGCAAAGCATAGAAACCCATAATGTTGCCCCGCAAAGTATAATCTTAGAAATTACAGAGTCACTGTTTATGGATAACCTTGAGCATGTGATTGATACGATAAATAGCTTAAAATCTAGAGGGATACGCTTCTCGATGGATGATTTTGGTACAGGTTATTCATCACTGAGTTTATTAAGGCGCTTACCCATAGATGAACTGAAAATAGATAAAAGCTTTGTAGATGATATTTTAATAGACCCTAAGTCTAACAGTATGGTGCAAAGTATTATCGCCATTGCCAACAGCCATAACTTAAGTGTTATCGCTGAAGGCGTGGAAGAGCAGGCACAATTTGATATGTTAGTGGATATTGGCTGTAAACGTTTTCAGGGGTATTACTTTTACAAACCTGTGAATGCGACCTCTGTAATTGAATACCTGCAAGCTAACTAGTAGCCGCGCGACTAAGTCGGTCATTCACTGCAGCCCACTCACTGCCTACTGGCGGTTTTTCGATATAAATATTCAATGGTGTTTTCTCATCAATAAGATGCAGTGCTTTATACATATTTTTAGCGTATTCAATAGGGCAACTACTTAGCTTAGTAATACGTTCGGATGGAATGTCGTTCGCTAATAATTGCTGTTGCACTTGAGTCGAATAGATTAAATAGTGACTTTTACCCTGAGAGTTTTCACTCAAAATTTTAGCGAAATCTTCAGTATTAGCCAACATGGCAGGGGCATTAGGCTGATAATGCGCTTTTACATTACCCGGTACCACTTCGTTATGTGAATGTGGCGTGCTGACATGCAGTCCAGTTTTTTGCAAAATATCAGCTGCTGAAATTGGTCCTGGGCGTAATATGCGTAACTGCTGTGAGCTTGCATCTACAATGGTCGATTCAATACCTACATTACATTCACCTCCTTGTAATACCGCACTAATTCGACCATTCAAATCGCGCATTACATGAGCTGCACTGATTGGGCTCAATTGCTTATAGCGATTAGCCGAGGGAGCTGCAAGACCGGTGTTTAATTGCTTTAATACCGCTAAAAACTCAGGGTGCGCAGGCACGCGAAGCCCAATGGTGGGCAAGCCGCCTGTTACCGGACTGTTTAAATCATCTTTAGCATTTAAAATTAGGGTGAGTGGGCCGGGCCAAAATGCTTCAGCAAGCGTGATGGCCGCCTTATTTACATTTTTTGCCCAGTGGTGCACATGCGACTGATTGGGAATATGCACAATGAGCGGATGATTTGTTGGGCGTCCTTTCGCGATAAATATTTTTGCTACGGCATCACTGTTAGTCGCATCTGCAGCTAGACCATAAACAGTTTCTGTGGGTAAAGCGACGCATTCGCCGGCTTTTAATAATGCAACGGCTTGGTTAATACGCTCTTCAGTATTTAATAATTGAGTGGGTTGTAATGATGTCATAATAACTCTTAAGGATTACAAAACTGGCAATATGTTGCATCAGCCACGTGTTTTTCATTCGCTTCAATATGGTTGTAGCCGCAGCAATCACACAAAGAGGTTGTTGATTTTACTTGTTGTGTGGGCATGTTACACAGCTCACAGAGCAAGCCTTTAGTGAGTTGTTTGGCAACAAAGTTAGCACGCTGGCATTGTGGACATTTTGATGCCAACCGCCTTGCTAAGTCCTCGGCAGCAAGACAAATAATAGCTTGGCGTTGCCCACTATACATAGCTCTTAAATCAGGCGTGATTATGCCGGCTTTGGGCGCTTTCTCTTTAAATAAAGCAACCAAGCCTTCAAAGCTTAGCCCTTTATAAAGTGTTTGAGTGTCATCAAGTATCCAGTGTTGCTCTTTATAACGCTGGCATGCAGCAATAATTGATTCAACATTAGTCTCGCTGTTGATGGTTAAGCTGCTGGGTGAAAAAGGCCCGCCTGCATGTCCATAAATAGCGATGTCTGTGTGTTTATCGTAAAAACAGATTACTTCTTCGTCCCAGTTCATTAACCCAGGGTATGGTCCACCTCCAAAGCTGCCTTCACTACCAAGCCCAAATTGCTCGCCAGTGAGTTCACATGCGCGTTGAGCTTTTGTTAATGCCGCTATTTGGGCGCTGCAATCACGCTGCACTTCATTAGTAAACATCCCTAGCGTGTCGGTATCAAATAGACTTGTTGTTACCACATTATAGCCAAGTGGCTTTAATGCAGGGGCGATCAGAGGTGCTTTTTTATGTTTAGTGGCTATGACGGCATTTAACATTGATCATGCTCGCTATTTAGAGGGGGGAATTGTAGTGAAGTGCCCATTTTCAAAGCGCTCTAGGGTGTTGTCATCGCCCCAACGAATGAGTGTTAGCCAGTGGTTATCAATTAGTTCCTTCACCATCGTATGCTTGTTATAAATTGCTGCGATTGCTGATTGTGGCGCAGCAATATATACATTAAGGCGAATAGGTTCGTGCATCCATTTATCGCCATTGTGTAGCGATTGCATGGCTAAGCCTATGCGCAGGTCGCCACCGTTACCTTCAAATAAGCCAATATTACCGCCCACCGCATTGTGAAGTATTTTATTACCACTGCCGTATTTGTGATTATCGTTAACCGAGGCATTATATTGGCTATTGATCCAATGGGTGACTATCATAGGCGCAGTCATAATAAGCTCTAATATCGCAAAGTCGCCATCGCTTTCCCAATCATAATCGTGTAAAAAACAGCGCCCCTGTAAGTTAATACTTCGCGTCCATGAGCGCGGCGTGACAATAAAGGCGGCATTATTTGCAAGCCCCCATTCAGGGCGCACCTGCGACCAATCGCGGGCGCGTTGATGATAAGCGTGATTAATTTCATCCGCTGATTTATCAACCAGCTTTGGCTCTATATTAACTAAGCGCTCGCGCTGAGCTGTTTGTGTTGCCACACTGAGCCATTTTTTTAGATTATCATCCAATTGAGCATCATAGGTGGTTATCACATCTGTGGTTGTATTATGAATGGCTGCAATAAACTGGGTGTTTTCTGACAGTGTGAGTCCCCGAGTTTTAAGCGCTTGACGTACTTGAACATCGTTAAGTAGGCTTGCGAGCACTCGTACATTTACTTCACCACTTTGCCCGCCACAGGCGCCGCAATCTAGGCCTGCGCTGTGTAAGTTATTGGTTGTATGGCTAGCATGACCCACTAACATTACCTGTGGTGCCAACGCTTTTATACCTAAAGTAGTAAGCACTTTTTGGGCTAAATCGGTTTTGTCTTTTAGGGTCAGTTGCTGCTGGTTTTGTGTTAATTGCCAGTCAGTCGGAGTGCACTTTTTAGCATCGCCTTGAGATAAAAAGGTATTTTTTATTAATTTAAATGCGTATAGCCAACCTGCTGACTCAACCATAGAAAACGATGAAGGGGCCGATTTTGACCAGCTTTGCCATGTGGCACTATTTTGGCGTGATGCTTCAAGTGTCGTGTCTTTGTGAGCTTGCGTGGCATGTATAGCCGGTTTAAGTAGCCCAGGGAGCTGTGGGCGAGTAATAGCACTGCCATTCTCTTGATATTCCAGCGGTAAACCAAAAAAACCGGCAAAGCCAAACGTTTCAATATGTTGACTTTGAGACTCTAGCGCACGGCGAATCACTTCCGAGCGAACATCAATACAAAACACTGCTTGTAATTGAGCGTTTGTCACGGGGGCTTTTGTCGCGGTTTGCAGAGCCTCATTAAGCGGATATTGAAAGCTGAGTTCCATTGCTTTTGCCCACACCCATAATGGCTTTTGTGCTAATTTATGTGCATGTAAGCGCTCAACAACAAGCGCCTTTTCTTGTTGCCACTGGCTTTGCAGTTGTTTAAATGTAGCACTATCGTGATCGGTCAGGTATTGCCAAATTACTAAGTCCCATGCCATGCGCATGGCTAGAAGTTGCTTCATCTCATCTGTTGGGGTGTCGTAAAGCTGACCTTGAAAACGTAAATACGCAAGCCACGATGCCCAACCGTTAATATCTAAGAGCAATGAGTGCGCGTATAACTCTAACGAGTCATTATCTATGTTAAGCGTTTTAAGAGTCAGTGCAATTAGTTCATCAGCGGATGTGGGTAATTGCTTAAAATAGCCATTTAAATGCCGTTCATCCATAACAATGCTAATGCCTTTATCAGCTTGAATAACAGTAAGCCAATGGCGATATAATTCAGATGGGGCTTGAGTATCATTACGATGCAGCATAGGGCCGAGTTGTTGATAATGTGCAGCACAAAACTGACTCAACTGATGAGTAATTTCATCATGCCAAGCCATTTTATGCTTATTACGTTGTTGGTCGAGTAAATCAGCAATGTTGTGCCAGTCTACTAATGGCACATCAACTCTAAGCGATTGTAATAGTTGATCTTTATTAAAGTCACTATTAAGTAGCGTTGCGGCATCGGCTAAGTGTTTGTCGGTAATTATGCCGGTGTTATATTTTTGCAGATAAAAATCTTTAGGCATTAGCATGTTGGCATTACATAAGGTATCCAGTCGTGCGCTTACATCTTCAATTGGCATATGGCGCATTTCCCAAAATGGGTTAACTGCAATCATCTGATCTAACGGCCAGTTTGGTGCTATGTAACCGCATACTTTATTAAGTAGGCTATTTTGACTGTCGCTTAGCGAGAGTGCTCTATTATCTGAAGGCGTTAGAGTGCTCATTTTGATTCCTCAATAGTGATCCCAGCGGCATGATTTTTTAAATCAGTGTGGCCATTATTAGGCAAATTTATCGGCCATATTTTTAGTGTTAATCGTGTAAACCACTCATCCAAATACAAGCCTGCAAATAATAAAGTGGATAATGACTTAACCTGAGGTCGCCAAGACTGATAGCGCAAACAGTAGCTTGCTATCATTAAGGTTAAAATAAGAGCTATTACCCAACTGTCGGCTAGGCTAAATGCAGGTTCGCGCCACTGCTCAAGGGGAAGTGCAAACGCAAAGATATTTTTAGCGGCCACATAGCTAAAGACCACTAATAGTGCAATTAACAGTTTTTTACTGCGTGTTTTAGCCGTAGCCGTACCATGCTGATTAGCAAGCAAAATGGTTAATGCTGAGGCTAAAAGCAACCAAATACTTACCGCTCCCTGATAAGAGCTAATAACCCATGCTGCGCCAACTATTATTATTGAAATTAACGCACCTGTTAACCAAGCAAAGCATGTGGGTGATTGTTTTGGAATATGGCGGCGGATAAGATCTTCATTTACGCCATTACCTGAGTTTAAAAATGCGAAAGCTTTATAAGTCGAATGGGTAACAAGGTGAAGCAGAGCCAGTTCAAATAATCCCAGCGCACACTCTACCAGCATCAACCCCATTTGCGCACTGGTAGACCAAGCAAGCCGAACTTTAACGCTTATTCGGGTGGTCATTATTAATGCGCTGATCACTGTAGTTAAGCCAGCAACAATTAAAATTAACCATTGTGCTGCGCTAGCTTGAATAAACAAAGGCGCAAATAAAATTAATAAAAAGCCTCCTAAATTAATGACTCCGGCATGTAATAAAGCGCTCACCGGTGTGGGTACTTCAACCACTTTAATTAGCCAGCCGTGTATTGGGAGTTGAGCGCATTTTATTAAAGCCGCAAAGGCAATTAAAAAAGCAGCGACTTGCTCTGCAAAAGACAGTGGTAGCGTGGTGGTGTTATAAAAGGCGGTTATATCAGTTATGTACAGACTATTGTGAATGAACCACAAAATACCAAATGCAATCAGTAATAAGGATTCGGCAACACGTGCCACAATAAATTTTTTATGGGCGGCGAGCACCGCTCGAGGGCGCTCAGGGTAAAACATTAATAGTTTATGTAGTGCTAAACTTATCGCCACCCAGCCTAGCCAAAATAGCGCTAAGTGGTTGCTCATAACCACAACTAATACGGCAGTGATGGTAAGTAATAGCCATCGCCAAAAGTAGTTTACACGTGGCTCACCTTGCATATAGTGCTTACAAAAGCGAATCAATATCAGCGTGATAAATAATATAAGCCCCAGCATAATAATTCGGGTCATGGTCAGCGATAAGAAACTGAGTAAATCAAAAGCATAAATTTGATGAAGCGTAATAGCTGTTATAAATGCAATGCTATTAAACACCATTACTTTAAACAGCACATGACCATTTGAAGCGCGCGATTGTTGGCCAATTAACCAGGCTGCTATAAATGTGCTCAAAGGCATTATTAGCAGTAACAACGAAATAATATACTCACTCATTCAGTGCTCCTTATTTAGTGATCAAAGTATGGCAAACTAGATAACTAAATAAAAATAGATATAATGCATGTAAACGTTCTATAAAAGAGAACAATAATGAGCCGTTTAAATTATCATCATTTATATTATTTTTGGTCGGTTGCTCGTATTGGTAACTTAACCCAAGCGGCGAAAGAGCTGCATTTGTCGCAGTCAGCGCTCTCTACGCAAATAAAACAATTAGAACACACCATTAATATTGAGTTATTTGAACGTAAAGGCCGCACACTCGCATTAACCGATATGGGAAAGCGGGTGCAAATGTACGCCAACGATATATTCACCAAAGGGGAAGAACTGTCTTCTTTTATTCACAAAGGGCTGATTTCCCAAACCCAGCATTTATCAATCGGGGTGCTTAATACGCTCTCGCGTAACTTTATCGAAGAGTTTATAAATCCCTTAATGAGCAATGACGAAGTGCGCTTTTCGCTGACTGCAGGGCGTATGGATGGGCTGTTAAATGGCTTGGCCGAACACGAACTGGATTTAGTTTTAACTAATAAACCCATCGGGCTTGAGCACTACGATCAGCTTTGGCAAAGTCAGTTGGTATCTCGCCAGCCATTAGCCATAGTGGGTCCAGCTGATAAAAAAATACGTGGCCAATTTCCAGCAGGTTACACGGATGCACAGTGGGTGTTACCCGCTAAAACCTCAGCTATTAGAGACTCATTTAATGCTTTGTGTGCTCGTTGGCAGTATCAGCCAAAAATAAAAGCAGAGGCTGATGATATGGCTATGCTGCGATTACTTGCCCGTGATAGTGGTGCGTTATCGGTATTGCCATCAGTTGTAGTAAAGGATGAAATTGAACAAGGCCTACTGGTTGAATATCAGCGTTTACCCGATGCTTTCGAACACTTCTATGCCATTACCGCGCAGCGAAAATTTGTACCAGACATATTAAAGTCGCTGCTTGCCAAAACCTGCTAATTACTTTTAAAAAATGTTTTTGCGTTAATACTTTATATTTGAATAATAAAAAAATAATTAAAGCTTTTAATTCGTTGGCCGATACCGTACTTATATTGTACTGAAGATTAAGGATAATCATGGTTAATAAACTACAAGGCAATTATGCTAACTTAAATGCGTTGCTTGCCCAATCGGTCAATAATTCAAACCAAACCAGTATGCTCACAGGTTTGCAATCGCGTGCTCACTTAGCGCCAAGTTCGGCAACAATCACTGATGAAATGCTTAGTCAGTTTAGTGACCAACAAGTCGATGAAATACTTAATCAGCAATTATCCTCGTTACTCACGATTTCCAGCGCACCCAGTGGCTCAAATTATAAGCTCTCTAGTGAAGAGGTTGCACTACGTACGGTAATAAGCTCTCAGCAAGAGGGCTTATTAAAAAACGAACGTAGCGATCAGTTAATTGAGCGCTTAAATTCTTCTGTAAAAAATATCCAAGGTGCTTATGCCAACACTAGCGATATTTTATCAAACTTGGGGCAACTGGGGTTTAATCAAAAAACATTTTTAGCATCTAGCCAACAGCGTGTTGAACGCTCACTTAATCCTTTCATGGAAAGCTTTAATCGCGAGCGATTTGAAGACGATGATAACTATGGGTTTGAGCTTTCGGTAAAAACCAAAGAAGGTGATGTTATCAATATCGCCTTTCATTCTGCGCAAGGTTATGATGAGGAAACAGGCGAAACCACTGACGAATTTAGCATAAGTTATGAAGTAGATGGCGACTTATCTGAGACTGAACACCAAGCATTAACGCAAGTACTTTCTGGTGTTGGTGAAATGGCGGATGAATTTTTTAAGGCTAAACAAAGCGCTTACAGTCGTTACGTACCCGCAAACCAAGCTGATTTAGATTTAAGTTTTCTGAGCAATTTTGATAATAAAGAACTTTCGGGTTTTGATTTGTACTTTTCAACGTCAGAGGGAAATACTGTCGATGCTGATGGAGCGCTCCTTGGAATAGATAATGAGCTTAATTTAAGTTATACCCTTGATGAGGATTCTGAGCAGCAAATACTGGAGTTTGAATCGGTAAACGGACAAAACAATATTGATTTTTCGCTTGATATGTCAACCATTGGGGCTCAAGACAAAAGCCAAATGCAACAATACATAAAAGCGCTCGATAAAAGCTTAGAAGATAGCCAGCTCAATAGCTCTGAGAAAAGTACACGTTCTGCGTTTGGTCACAAAAGTGATGAAGTGATGAAACAAGGGTTGGCTGTTTTTAAAAGTGCGTTTAGTAGTATGTCATCAGCTGCTGAGCGCTATAGTGAAATTGAGTCGGTTGCTACAAAGCAGTTTACTAATGGACGCGAGCTTGTCGCTAATTTAGTTGACAACATGATCACCAAAGATCCGCGCTACCAAGGGCTAGGTAGCAGTAATAAAAATTCCTTAGGTGATGGTATTTCTAAGTTAGCTGATTTTGATGCAAAATTCTCTTTTGCAATGGATCAGGGGGATTACATAGCAACAAGTACCACAAAGCTGAGTCAAAATACAGAACACCAAAAATCAGCAGGGTTAACTGGGGTTACTCAAGATAAAACGGCGAGTACGCGTTTTAATTATGAAGAAGGTAACCGCTCTGACATCCCTCCTGATTATTATGATAAACAAGAAAATTACACTATTGGTACCGCTGTAAAAAATAACGAATTGGTTGCCCTTGATCAGGCTCATGAGGTGGATGTAGATAAAAAAGTGTATCAGTTTAATCCCGAAATATCTCAATACGAGCTAAAAAAAGAATTGAAAGAAACCAGCACCAGTGAGAGTAATATTCGTCTTATTAACGATATTTGGCTCGAGAAAAATGAAGATAGTCATCGTATGGATGAAAGAAAACGACTCAGTGGTGTGGGGGCGTCGAACGAGTTTAGAACAACATCGAGTTATTCACATACGCAATTAGTGACGTTAATTGGTGATTTAGATAAATTAGAACAAAACAAAGAAGTCAAACGTGAGTACTTAGCCGTTTTATCACAAGTGGATGATTTTATGGATAAAAGCAAGTAACTTTTATTTACTTAAGCTCGATTGTGGGTATAGTAACTAAAACACTATTTAAGTATAAGATTATGTTTAAACAATTAATTTTTCTTTTAATGTTGAGTTTACCACTGGCAGTGAATGCAACGCTCAAACCACACTCGGACGCTATTTCTGCTAAGCGTTTATTAAGCGAGCACGATAAATTTGCTAAACAATACCAAGCATTTCCGCCCACACCGCAAGACGTTGCATTGATGCAAAAACTAGCAGGTAAAGAGGTGTTAGTGCTTTTAGGTACGTGGTGTCATGACAGTGCCCGTGAAGTACCTCGATTAATAAAGTTACTCGATGAATCGAAGGTCAAACTCTCGAAAATAACTTTTGTTACAATCGGTTATGACAAACGTGATGAAGCAGGTATTGCCCTGGCGCATGACTTACAATATACCCCCACTTTTATTGTTAAGCATAACGGGGTTGAAGTTAACCGCGTAGTAGAAAAACCCAGCGGCACTCTCGCCCAAGCTTTAACCTTAGGCTTATAACGAGAGTCAGCTAGCCAATATCATGTTCGAGGTTTATTTTTACACTGGCCAATCAGCGGCGTCTAAGTCATCTAATTGTGCATCGCAATGCTCATTTCCTTGCCACTTGGCAATGTATACACCGTGAGGATCATATTGCTGAGTTTGTTTTTGCAAATTAAAGTGACGTCCGCCGCGCGGATCGACACCAACTCCAGCAATATATTGCCAATTACCCCAATTTGACGCCATATCGTAATCGATTAACTGTTGCTCAAAGTAAGCCGCACCATAACGCCAGTCTAGTTGTAGTTCGTTTACTAAACAGCTAGCAACGATTTGTCTTGAGCGATTGCTAATAAAGCCCGTTGCGTTTAGCTCTTTCATAATGGCATTAACTAACGGGTAAGGTGTACTGCCTTGGCACCATTTAGCAAAGCGATTCGGGCTAAACGTGGTGAGTGGCGAGCTTTGTTTCTTACCTTTAAAGGTAAATAACTGATGCTTAACATTAATCGCATGCCACTTGAAATACTCACGCCAGAGCAATTCAAACTTGATCCAGTAAGTTGACTCGTTTGCTCCATACTGCGTTTCATAAGCATCTACAGCACAAAAAACTTGCTTGGCACTAATACAGCCAAAAGCCAGCCAACTACTAAATTTTGTTGAGTTATCAAAGCCATCCAGCTCATTGCGAGTGATTTTATAGCTACTCGGTAAAGCCGATGAAAAGTACTGCTGGCAGTGCTCAAGCGCAACCTGATGCCCACCAAGTAATTGTGTATTCCCTGTTGCTGGCTTTTCTATCGGTTGTTTTGCGCAAAGTATAATAGGTGGAGGCAATCTTGCCGCTGAAAATGTATGTGTGGCTAAACTAATTTCTGCCGCTTCGATCTTTTTTCTAAAAGGTGTAAAGCCGGTTGGTAAATTAGCTAGTTCAAAGGGCAGTTGCTGTTGTTGATATAAAGTATCTTGCATCACAGATTTAAATACCACAGTCGTGCATTTTGACTTAAGAGCACTAATTTGGCGTTGCTCATATACACCTATTTGCTGGCTATATACAACTTCGTCAATGCTAAGCTCATTAATACGCTGTGTTAATACCTCAACTGGATCGCCTTCAATAATATGTAAAGTTTGGCCAAGCTCTAAAACAGACTCCTGTAGCTCATATAGGCTTTGCATTAAAAAGCGTTGTTTGTGGACACCAGAGGGTTTTTGTTGGTAGTTATTGCTTTTAAACCAAGCAGGGTTAATCACAAAGACCAGGTCCAACTCACATTGTTGTTGTGATAAATCATTGAGTATGGGGTTGTCGTCAATGCGCAAGTCATTTTGCAGCCAATACAGAATACGTTTTTTCATACTTATGCTCTGGTTTTTTAAAATCATTTATTTTACGAAGCAAAAGCGAGCAGAGATTAGTTTTGAGGTGTTTAATAGGGCTTTAAAAAGAGGCGATAATAATACCGCCTCTCAATTTGTTTCCGTTGTATCTTAGATAGCTAATTCTTGCTGTGCTATCCAGTCGTTAATTACATCTTCAAGTACCGCCATAGGAAGTGAACCTTGACCAATAACGGTGTCGTGAAAGCTGCGTATATCAAATTTAGCGCCTAGCTGTTTTTCGGCTTTTGCACGCAGTTCGCGTATTTTAATTTCGCCCATTTTGTATGAAAGCGCTTGGCCTGGCCATGAAATATAGCGGTCTATTTGATCCTCCACGGCGCTTTGTGGCAAGGCGGTATGATCAGCCAAATAATCAATCGCCTTTTGGCGGCTCCAGCCAAAGGCATGAATGCCGGTATCAACCACTAAGCGCACTGCGCGCCACATTTCGTAGCCTAAACGACCAAAGTCACTGTATGGACTTTGGTAAAAGCCCGCTTCTTTACCTAAACGCTCTGTATAAAGTGCCCAGCCCTCGCCAAATGCTGAGTGACTCAGTGTACGTCTAAATTCAGGAACGTCTAACTCCATTGCAATGGCGTTTTGTAAATGATGCCCAGGAATAGCTTCGTGCAGGCTAAGTGCTTCTAAATTATATAAAGGCTGCAATTTAGGTGTTGAGGCTAAAAAGTAAGTGCCAGGTGAGCGGTTATCTGGCGGTGGCATATAAAACGCACCACGACTCGCTGAGCCTTTTATAGTAAAGGTGTTACGCGGTAAATGGCCAAAGTAAGTGGGGAGTTTGCCATACATTTTTTGCGTTATAAAAGCGGTTTTTTCTAGCAAGTCTTGGGCGTCTTTTGCGTAAAATTGCTCATCGGTTGCTAAAAATTTTAAAAAGTCGCTGTAGCTGCCTTCAAAACCAACGCTATCAATAATGGCTTGCATTTGTGCTTTAATGCGCGCCACTTCTTTTAGACCAAGTTGATGAATTTGTTTAGGAGTAGCATTAGTGGTGGTGTAGTAATTAACCGTGTACTTGTAATAATCAAGGCCACCTTTGATGCTTGCAATACCCGGCTGCGTTCTACAGTGCGGCATATATTCGTTTTCAAAAAAGTCGTAAAAGTGCTCGTAAGCAGGCACAACTTTTGAGGCAATTATTGTTTTAGCTTTATTTTGGTAAGTTTCTTTTTGCGCTGCAGTAAATGTATTAGGGATGCGGGTAAATGGCTCATATAAGGCGCTATTCTCAGGTTGTTTAACTATATGAGCGTTAATGCTTTGGCCATAATTTTTAAACGTTTCGCAGTAATGTGTAAAACCGGTTTGAATGCCTTGTTTCATTAAATTAATGTTTTGCTGATTAAAACGAGGGTAGTCACTAAGGCTAACTAAAAATGCATCGTAATCCTCAGCAGTTAAAAAGGCCATGTTAGCTGGCGCTTCTGCAAAGTAAGTATGCCAGCCACTTAAAAAATTAATCGGAAAATACTTATCTTGATAAAGGTAGCTTTGCTGCTCTGTTTCTCGCTCATATTTAAATAAGCGGTAGTTCATTAGCTGCTCGCTATTGAGTGTTTTTGGGTCAATGCTGGCTAAGCTTTTTAGTACGCTGTTGTTGTAAGCTTGGCGCTTAGCAATGGCTTGCTCACTCCAATTTGGCAATGTGCCGTTTGGTTTCCAACCGTCTGGATCGGTTCTAAAAAATATTTTTTCTGCTTTCGCATTTTCCCAATGGTTATCAATAATGGTTGTTAAGTCGCTGCTACTGTCGGCTAAGCTTGGCAGCGAGGTGGCTGCTAAACAAATAGCTAAAATTGTTTTTTTAAACATGTTGAATTTCACTTTTTAGAGTTTTAATTGTTATTCATGCGCGTGCCTATTTTACGATAATAACAAGTTCACTCAATTAATGCGTTGGTTTTTAACAGCAGTCTAGCTTATTGTTTTACTGGTGTTTAAAATAAAACATATTGGAGTAGCGATATTTAATAACGTATTTTGCTAACTGATAAGGCGAATAGCCAACACCCAAATATTTATTGAGCATTTCATGCTTAGCTTTGCAGGTTCGAAATCCGATTATGATGAAGAAAAATGGATTGGGATTACTCGCTGTACTTGGAAAAAAATGTCAGATAATGCACATGAGTTTGTATTGGCAGGTCACACACCACTAATTGGCCTGATACACAAAGCGTTAGAATAACTATTTAACTTTAGGTATTAAAATAAAAAGGATTTTGAAAATGTTGTGCCCTCGTACGAATACACCATTGGAGTCTATATTAGTTGGCGGTATCACTGTTTATACATCGTCGTTAGGAGGCGTTTTTTTCGATAACAGCCAAATTTTTAAATTTAGCTCGCCAGAGTTAAAACATGGTCAGGTTTTACTTAAGTATTTAAGTAATTATGCCGAAGGTGAGGGGGAAGTCGCAATGCGAGTAAATTGCCCTAAATGCCCAAGCATAGTGATGATGCGTAGGTATTTTTCACCGCTAAAAGCAGTTGAAATAGATGAGTGCCCTAGCTGTGCGGGAATATGGCTTGATAGTGGCGAATTAAGCAAAATACATGAAAACCATTTAACACCCAAAGAACGAAAACTGCTAGCCCACGAAATGGCCACCAATCATGGGTTTATAACTATTAAAACGCCAAAATCGAAATATTATCCTAAAGCGCCTAAAAACCTTCAAGGCACCACAGTTGAACGGCTGGTGCAATTGGCATTACTTAATTTTGAATCATAAAAAACGGCGTACTATAAAGTACACCGTTTTATTAAACTGACTTAATCAAAATCGTTATGACTTATTGCGGTTTTCTTTACTAAACGCGCGAATTTTACGTTTTTGCGACAGGGTTACTTTATTAGTGCGCCCTGCAAATGGGTTATCGCCTTCTCTAAATTCAATTTTGATTGGCGTACCCATAATTTTTAGTGCTTTACGATAGTAGTTCATGAGGTAGCGTTTGTAGCTATCAGGTAAGTCATGTACTTGGTTACCATGAATAACGATACGTGGCGGATTGTAGCCCCCAGCATGCGCATACTTAAGCTTAACACGACGTCCACGAACAAGTGGTGGCTGATGGTCGGCCTGTGCCATGTCCATAATACGACGCAACATAGCAGTACTAATCCGCTTAGTTGCCGACTCATACGCTTCGTCAACTGATTCAAATAAATGACCAACACCAGTACCATGCAGAGCAGAGATAAAGTGTAGGCGGGCAAAATCAATAAAGCCTAAACGACGATCAAGCTCAGTCTTAATACGGTCTTTAACGTAGTTATCTAGACCATCCCACTTATTCACGGCAATAACTAATGAGCGCCCTGAGTTAAGCGCAAAACCTAACAGGCTTAAGTCTTGATCAGAAATACCATCGCGGGCATCAACCACTAATAACACGACGTTACAATCTTCGATTGCTTGTAGCGTTTTAATGACTGAGAATTTCTCAACCACGTCACTTACTTTTTTACGTTTACGCACACCAGCGGTATCGATAAGAATATATTCTTTATCGTTACGGGTCATCGGAATGTAAATTGAGTCGCGGGTTGTACCTGGCATATCGTATACAATAACACGGTCTTCACCTAGTATACGGTTAGTAAGGGTTGACTTACCTACATTTGGACGACCAATAATTGCCAGCTTTACCGGCTTGTCGGCAAACGCTTGGTGATCGGTGTCATCTTCTTGATATAAGTCGATAAGTTCTTCATCGTCATCGGCTACATCTTCATCAAGAGCGGCAAGTTCAGCAATAACAGGCTGAAGAGTTTGCTCAAGCAGTAAAGTAATACCACGGCCATGTGCGGCAGCGATATGATGAACTTCACCAAGTGAAAGTTGATAAAATTCAGCACAGTTTGAGTCGGCATCAATGCCGTCTGTTTTATTGGCAACAACAAAACATTTTTTCTCTTGCTTACGTAAGTGGTTAGCAATAGCTTGATCAGCCACTGTCATACCCACGCGAGCATCAACTAAAAATAAAACAATATCCGCTTCTTCAATGGCTAGTAATGACTGATCAGCCATTTCGGTTTCGATACCTTCTTCTGAACCATCAATACCGCCCGTATCTACCACGATAAATTCAAAGCCATCGTAATTTGCTTGGCCATATTTTCTATCACGCGTTAAGCCAGGAAAGTCGGCAACGAGTGCATCACGAGTACGTGTTAAACGGTTAAATAATGTGGATTTGCCCACATTGGGTCGCCCTACAAGAGCGATCACGGGAAGCATAAACTACCTCTTTAAAAAACAACAAAAGGCTTCGCAGTGCGAAGCCTTACAAAAAATAATTAACTATTAGTGCCTTACACTAATAGTAGACAGTTAGTTCGGTATTTTTACCGCGCTAACTTCACCATCGCGGGTGTATAAAATCAATTTATCGTCAGCGACAACGGGCTCAACAAAAAAACCTGAGCTGTCAAAGTCTTCACGAGATACTAGCTCGCCAGTTTCTTTATTTAACCAATGCAAATTGCCTTCTTGGTCACCTAACGCTAAATAATTACCGGCAACCGCTGGACCTGTTAAGTACCAGCCACGTAGAGCGGGTTGGCTCCAACGTTCAATGCCTGAATCCTTATCAAGTGCATAAACAACGCCGTTACTATCAACAACGTAAATTGTTTGCAAATCCATGCTAATTTCACGGTAGCTGCTGTATTCACGTTTCCATACAACATTACCTGAACGAATATCTACTGCTGATAAGTTACCATTGTATGCAATAGCGTAAGCAAATGGACCGCTAATGATCGGCTGCGTATCTACATCAACTAAACGTTCAAACTCTGATGC
Organism: Pseudoalteromonas sp. US3C1013; assembly: GCF_048401115.1. GTDB lineage: Bacteria > Pseudomonadota > Gammaproteobacteria > Enterobacterales > Alteromonadaceae > Pseudoalteromonas > Pseudoalteromonas undina. The sequence goes on from NZ_CP183076.1 coordinate 212,834, forward strand.
GCCTTTTGGCACTGCAATTTCTGCACTCCATGCCGAGTAGCCACTCTCAGAAATTAAAACACTTAACTTACCTGTTTCTAGGCCTAGTAACACACCACCGTTAGCCACAGTAGGTGAGCTTTGACCGCGTAAAGTCAGCGGTGGCACTTCTTGCTCAAAGCTCCAGCGTTCTTCACCAGTATCTGGGTGAAGCGCAAGTAACTTACCTGAGGCTAAATTTACAAAGATTAAGCCATCACCTGCAGCGGGTTTAGAGAGTGATTCGCCAGGTACTTTTTTACGCCAGATTTCTTTACCAGTCTCACGGTCAAGTGCAATTACATAACCATGTTCAGAGCCTAAATAGATTTTACCATAAGCTTGTAATATTCCGCCTGATAATTTTGCACTATCGTTATCGCTCCAAGGCCAAAACGATAAATCTTGGCGAACGTCGGTTTCCCATTGGGTATCGCCATTGGCAAGTGATAAGGCTTCTACTTGGCCTTCACGGCTAGCAACATACACTGTCTCTTTATAAACAGCAGGTGATAAGCGTGAAAAGTAATGCTCTACACCACTACCAATTGATTCTTGCCATACCACATCAGTTTCAAATTGATTGGCTATTTCTGGAAGCACCAGTTCTTCTTCGTCATCACTTGAAGAACACCCCATTAGGGTTGCCATACATAGGGCAAGCGTTGCTGTTGTTATTTTTCTCATGCCTAAAACCTTATGCCGCTGGGCTAGTTACTGCTAGGTCATCTAACTTAATTTGTAAAAGAGGATTACTCGTTAATCCACCTGCATCAACAGCAGCTTGGTAAGCTACGCGTGCTTGCTCTTTATTGCCTTGTTGAGTGTAAATATCACCTTTTAATTCAGCCACATTTGCGTTAAATGCTTCAGGAAGAGGAGCATTTAATGTACTCAATGCATCATCGTATTGCTGCTGAGCAATTTGCACACGTGCTAAACGTGTTGTTGCAATGGCTTTAAGCTGGGCGTTATCAACGTTAGTTACGATCCAGCTTAATTTTTCATTTGCTAAATCTAAGTTTTGGGCATCTACAGCTTCTTTTGCAGCAACAAATGCCGCTAGAGTTGCGTACTGAGTGTCTTTGTTTTCACTGATAAATGCATCAGCAGACGCTAATACGCTGTCGCTTTCAACAAGCTTAGTGTATGCATCAGATGCTTGCTCTGCGGTCGTTATTTGATTTTGGTTGTATGCTTTCCAGCCATATAAACCACCTAAACCAACAATAACGCCTAACGCTAGTGAAAGGCCGTTTTCACGAAAAAAGCGTTTAATTGCTTCTGCTTGTTGTTCTTCTGTTGAATAAATTTCCATGCTTACCTCTGTTAAAGCGCTTCACTACTTACGCTTTATATAATTTAGCTATTAATTAGTTCTGCAAGTAACGTTTTAGCTTGTTCTAGTTCTAGTGTGACTTGTTCTTTACGTTCACGTAAGTATTTAATAGTCACAACGCCTTGCTCTAATTCATCTTCACCGATAATAATTGCGACGAGAGCATCGCTTTTATCAGCACGTTTAAGTTGTTTTTTAAAGTTACCACCGCCAGCGTGCACCATTACGCGTAATCCAGGTACATCACGACGTAAGGTAGATGCAATTATAGGCGCTTGAATACTAGCTTTGTCGCCCATAGCTGCTAAATATACATCAGCACTACGGCGTATGTCACCTACACATTCAAGTGCTTGAAGCAGTAAAACCAAGCGCTCTAAACCCATCGCGAAACCTACCGCAGGGGTTGATTTACCGCCTAATTGTTCTACTAAACCATCATAACGACCACCAGCACATACAGTACCTTGTGCACCTAAGCTGTCGGTTACCCATTCAAATACAGTGCGGTTGTAATAATCTAAGCCACGTACCAGCTTTTCATTAACCGTGTATTTGACGCCTGCGGCATCTAATCGTTCACATAAATTTTCAAAATGTTCTTTTGATTCAGCATCTAAATGTTCAGATAACTTTGGTGCATCGACTAAGATTGCCTGAATGTCTGGATTTTTAGTATCCAAAACGCGCAGTGGGTTAGAGTACATACGACGTTTTGAATCTTCATCTAGTACATCGGTATGTTGTTCTAAAAAGGCGATTAAGGCATCGCGGTACTGTGCGCGAGCTTCGTTTGAACCTAATGAATTAAGTTCTAAACGCACATGGTCAGTAATGCCAAATGCTTCCCAAAGTTGCGCCGTGAGTAAAATAACTTCGGCGTCAATATCGGCGCTGGCAATACCAAAAGTCTCTAAACCAAACTGATGAAATTGACGGTAACGACCTTTTTGTGGGCGTTCATGGCGAAACATAGGGCCCATGTACCAAAGGCGTTGTTCTTGATTGTATAACAGGCCATTTTCGTTACCTGCACGTACACACACTGCAGTCCCTTCCGGGCGCAAGGTTAAATTGTCGCCGTTACGATCGGCAAAGGTGTACATTTCTTTTTCTACTATATCGGTTACTTCACCAATAGAGCGTTTAAATAGGTCGGTTGATTCTACAATTGGAAAACGAATTTCTTGATAACCAAACGATGATACGGTCTCGCGTAAAATGTGTTCTACTTTCTGCCAAACTTGCGTATCGCCTGGCAGGCAATCGTTCATACCGCGAACTGCCTGAATTTGTTTTGCCACTGATAAATCCTAAATCTGTTTATGTGCAACCCTGGGCTGCAACCACGTAAAACTAAAAAATCGACCCTGCATTATAACCTTAACTATAAGGTAATTGCGAGCGTAGCGGAGCGTACGTAATTTATACTACGTTGTGAATACCGCGACTAAAAAAGGTCATTTAAATACATAGTGTTGTAACAACACATCACTCTACGATTTTTATGTCGATTGGAGTTTGTTGTTGCTTCTGTTCAATGAAATCGCGTACATAGCCTTCAAGTTGATCAACAATATTATTGTTATCAATACGGGCTTTTTGGCGTTCGCCATTAATGTATAAACCTGAGCGACGGTTTGCGCCGGCAAGGCCAATATCACTCACTAATGCTTCGCCTGGTCCATTAACCACACAGCCAATGACTGACACTGAAACTGGCTCAATAATATCTTCTAAACGCTCTTCAAGTTGATTCATGGTGCTTACTACATCAAACTCTTGGCGTGAACAGCTAGGGCAAGCAATAAAATTAATGCCGCGAGAGCGAATACGCAATGATTTTAATATATCAAAGCCTACTTTTATTTCTTGAACTGGATCCGCTGCTAGTGATACACGCAGCGTGTCACCAATACCTTCAGCTAATAACATGCCTAAACCAACAGCCGATTTAACTGAACCAGAGCGCATGCCGCCTGCTTCAGTAATGCCTAAATGCAGTGGCTGATCGATCTCTTTTGCAAGTAGACGATACGCGCCAACTGCTAAAAATACGTCTGACGCTTTCACCGAAATTTTAAATTGGTCAAAGTCTAAGCGACGTAATATATCTACATGGCGCATTGCCGATTCAAGTAGAGCTTCAGGTGTTGGCTCGCCGTATTTTTCTTGTAGGTCGCGCTCAAGTGAGCCGCCATTTACGCCAATACGAATTGGAATGTTATGCTCTCGAGCTGAGTCGACAACCGCTCTAATACGCTCTTCACTGCCAATGTTTCCTGGATTAATACGTAAACAATCAACGCCATACTTTGCTACTTTTAATGCAATACGGTAGTCAAAGTGAATATCAGCAACCAGCGGTATCGATACCTGCTCTTTAATGCTTTTAAATGCTTCAGCTGCATCCATAGTTGGTACAGATACACGCACTATGTCAGCACCGGCATCTTGAATCGCTTGAATTTGAGCTACAGTGGCATCAATGTCCATGGTGTCTGTGTTGGTCATTGACTGCACGGCAATTGGTGCACCATCACCAATTGGAACATTACCCACATTAATGCGGGTGGATTTTCTGCGTTTTATAGGAGATTCTGAAAACATAGCGACTACTCTGCTAAGGGTAATTTAAATTTAGCTAAACGGTTTTTAGGAAAAGCCGAAATATCAACTGGCTCACCATTTAGGGTAATACGAACAACATCGTGCTTGCCTAATACTACTGAAAAAGGTGCTACACCGGTTAGGGTCATTTCGTAGCCTGCTTTTTTTACACCAAATGCAATTTTCTCATCGTTGGCATCGTGGATTTCAACCCAGCTTTCGTCATTAAACATCATAATAATGGTGCTTAAATCACTGTTTGTTAGTTCACTTTGGCTTTGTGCATCGTTAAGGGGCGCAGCCTGAATTGTTTGTTGTTCATTGATTACGGCTGAGTTTGCTTGTGGTGCAGGCTCAATCTCATTTGATTGTGCTTCATCGGCAGCTTCTGCTAACAGTTTTGTGCTTTCTTGTTGCTCCGAGATGAGCGAATTATTTGCATTAATAGTGTTAGTTTGTTCATCAATAGGCATTGCATTTTGCCACCACCATACGGCTGATGAGCCAATAACAATGGCTAAAATTAAATAACTTACCGTCATTAGTCGGCTGTCATGGGCTTCTTTTTCTGTACGTCTTGAAAAGCTTTGCATATCTACAGGCTTATCTGATGTGCTATAGGCTGGCAGCATAGTTAAAATAGCAGTGCTATCAATGTTTAGCGTGCGACAATAATTTTTTATGTAGCCTTTAACAAATGTTTTTGCGCCTAGTAAATGATATTCGTCGTTTTCAATATGCTCAACCTGCGATTCAGTCAACTTTAATAATGATGCAATCTTAGCAAGGCTAATGTTTGCATTTTCTCTATGTGTTTTTAGTATTTGACCTACAGAGGGTTCATCGTTCTGCGGTTGTGTATTATCTTCATTCATAATGTGTATCAGTTTGGATCCACTAGTAAAAGTTTATGTTTTGGCTTAACAACCAGAGTAAGACTTCGTTTTTATTTTTTGGTATTCGTTAATTCTTGTTACTAAGGCGCACTATAAAAAGGGACTACATGAAATATCTTAAAAACTATACCGTGTTTAGATAAAATTTATGTGTTTTTAAGTCCTTTAATACACCTTATTCGTAGTAGTCTAGCATTGTATCACACTGAAATGCTAAATTGCTTTACCCTAAAACAGGCTTTTACACATCATCCTTAAGGCTATATTTTGGTTTACAGCTAAAAGGTGTGTAATTATCTAGCGTATTTTTTTAGTTTGCTCACCTGACGCTTCGCTATTTGAAGTCGGTATGGGGCTTTTTTTACGAATAACCTTTATTTTCGGCTCAGCAATAATTTGATTGTTATTATTGCTTTCTTGTAATTCATCTAACTGTGCTTGGCGATATTTTTCACGTAGTACTTCAAATTCTGTTCGTCTTAACTGGTTATCGCGAATAGCGTTAGCTTGCATACTACTAGGGTAGGTTTGTAATAAGGTTGTCGCAATTTTTTCTGCTTCTTCAATTTTACCCATTCGTTGTTTAACCAAATAGCCAAGCAACAAAGCGCGAGAAGAAACTTGCGCGGTATCGTCATAACGTTTTATTAAGTTGCTGGCTTTGTACAAGTCGCTTTTTGCGTAATATAAAGCGGCTAAGCTTATTAATGTAGATGCGCGTTGTGAACTATGGTTTAGTGCTTGCTGAAAATAGCTTTCGGCGTTGGTGAAATCGTTAAACTCAATGGCACATAGAGCCAAATTTTCATAGCTTTGCGCTACACGAATATAACTAGGTATTTCAATCGCTTTTAAAAACTGATCGGTGGCGCGGTCATACTCATTAATACTGCACAAAAACGTGCCGTAGTTGTTTAAGGTGTTAGGATCATTTGGCTTAATGGCCAACGCTTTTTGATAGGCTTTGTCGGCTAATCCGTTCTCGCCAACTTGTTGGTAATAGTATGCTAAAGAGTAGTGTACTTCGGGTAAGTTTGGGGCGTACTCGCTGGCACGTTCTAAGTTATATTTAGCTTGAGAGTTATTGCCTGTATTTAAATACTGTAATGCCAATGCTATGCGCGTGCGAGCTGCACCATCGTTATTAATTTTATTCTCGAGGACCGGTTTATCGCTGCCGTTGTAACTATTTTCGGTAACACAACCGCTTAAAAACAGTGTTGATAGTGCTAACGTAAGTAAAAATCGCATTACTTTGTCTCTTTATTTATATCCATAACCTCTATCTTACCTCAAAGCCTTTGTGTTGCATCATTTATTTAAAAATAAACGATATATCACAAAGGCTCTTGATTACTCAAAAAATTAGGCTTGATGAATATTCACTGCAATTGCATTGTCATCACGCATTTTCTTTTTCGCCATACGCTTCGTACGGTCTACAACATCGCCAGCTAACTGACCACAGGCAGCGTCAATGTCATCCCCGCGAGTACGACGAACAATACAGGTAATACCCGCAGCTTGTAATACTTTAGAGAAACGATCAATTCTACTGTTGCTTGAACGAGTATATTCATTACCTGGGAATGGATTAAATGGAATAAGGTTAACCTTCGAGGGCGTTCCCTTTAACGTTTTAACCAGTTCATGAGCCTGATCGGTACTATCGTTAACGCCGTTAAGCATTACATATTCAATAGTCACATCTTTATTGGCTTTTGAACCGTCAATGTAACGACGACACGCAGCTAAAAACTCTTCAATTGGGTATTTTTTATTGATCGGTACTAAAATATCACGCAGGGCGTTATCTGGCGCATGCAGTGAAATTGCCAGTGCAACGTCTATTTTTTCTTTCAATAAATCAAGGGCAGGTACCACACCTGAAGTGCTTAATGTAACGCGGCGTTTAGATAAACCAAAGCCCCAGTCGTCCATCATTAATTCCATTGCAGGTACCACGTTTTTAACGTTAAGTAACGGCTCGCCCATACCCATCATCACTACGTTAGTGACAGGGCGCTTTTCGCTGTTGCCATCAAGGCCAATATCTTTGGCTACTCGCCATACTTGGCCGATAATTTCAGACACTTTTAAGTTACGGTTAAAGCCTTGTTGCGCAGTAGAACAAAATGTACATTCTAGTGCACAGCCCACTTGAGAAGATACACACAAGGTGGCGCGATCTTTTTCTGGGATCCACACGGCTTCAACTTCTTGACCGCCTTCTAGTACGAGTGCGTATTTGATGGTACCGTCGCTGGCTTGTTGGCGAACTGATATTTCTGGTGCAACAATTTCGCATTCATTTTTAAGCTTTTCTTTTAACTTTTTGTTTACGTTACTCATTTCGTCGAAATTATCTACGCCAAAATGATAAATCCATTTCATCACCTGATCGCCACGGAATGGCTTTTCACCGAATGATACAAATAGCTCACGCATTGCATCTCGGTTTAAATCTAATAAGTTAATCTTTTTTTGCTCGGTCATGTAACAACCTCAATCGGTGGCGGTGATGGTAAAAATTTACAAGGACGAATTGTACACAATTCATCCACTATAATCATTAAGTAAAACATCATAAATAAACGGCTAATACTTTACTTAATGACTAAAAAAGGGCTCGAAAGCCCTTTTCATACTTTGCATCACAGGGTTAGCTGTGAACTCGAATTAACGAGTACGTGGGCAAAGCTCTTCGTCAGCGAAGAAGTACGCGATTTCGCGAGCAGCAGATTCAACAGCATCAGAACCGTGAACCGCATTTTCGTCGATGCTATCAGCGTAGTCTGCACGTAAAGTGCCAGCTAGTGCTTCAGCAGGGTTAGTAGCACCCATGATTTCACGGTTTTTAAGAACAGCGTTTTCGCCTTCAAGAACGGTAACCATTACTGGGCCAGAAGTCATGAAAGATACTAAAGCGCCAAAGAAAGGACGTTCGCTGTGTTCAGCGTAGAAACCTTCAGCTTTCTCTTGTGAAAGGTGAACCATTTTAGCTGCAACGATTTTAAGACCCGCAGTTTCGAAACGGTTGTAGATTGCGCCGATGTGGTTTTTAGCAACTGCATCAGGTTTTACGATTGAAAAAGTACGCTCTAAAGCCATCTTTGTGCTCCAATAATTTAAATAAAAGGTTGAATATTAACGGGCGCGAATTATACGCGTTTTAGTCGAAAAAACCTAATTTATTCTACGTTGACGAATATTTTAATTTAACAACCTATACTTACTGAACTAAAAAAGTGGCTATAACGTTAATATGAGTTTATAAATTAGTGCCACATCTGATTTGTATTTTTTAGTCATAGCGATTTTCAATGCGTCTATCGACTCCAAATGCATGAAGAATACATGCAAACTTTAAGGTAAAAATATGTTTTTTAACCAACCTTTAAAAACTCAAATTGCTGATTTACAAAGTAAGCTTTCAGTGAGGGAGCAGGTTAAGCAAAGTTTAGACAGTGAAATGCTGGTATTAGAGCTTGATAAACAAGGCGCTATTTTAAGACAAAATAAAAACTTTGAGCGAGAGTTTAACTACTCAAATAATAAAATAATTAATAAAAACATTTTAGATTTCATCTCAGAAAATGCGAGAAATAACGCTGATTTTCATGCCTTTAAAAAAGCGTTAAGTAAAGCCGAACATTTTGCTGGCGCTATTCAAGTATCTCACGAAAACGGACAACGAGATTGGTTACGCTGTATTTTACACCCGATAAAAAATGAGCAAGGTCAGCTTGAGTATTTAACCCTGCATTGCACTGTGCTTACACAAATAATTGAAAGCTCGAGAGAAAACGAAGATTTAATCAAAGCATTGCATCGTTCAACAGCGGTTATTGAGTTCGATACTCAGGGTATGGTTCTGCGTGTTAATGACAACTTCTTAAAAAGTATGAGTTATTCAAGACAAGATGTGGTGGGCAAACATCATGGTATGTTCTGCGATGAGCAAGAAGCGAGTAGTAAAGAGTATCAAGTCTTCTGGCAACGTTTGCGCAATGGCGAGTTTATTGCGAGCAGATTTAAACGTATTGATAAGCACGGTCATGAGGTTTGGTTAGAAGCATCATATAATCCGATTTTTAATGAAGCCAATGAGCTCTACAAAGTAGTAAAATTTGCTACGGTGATCACTGATCAAGTAGAAAGAGAACTGGCCACAGAGCAAGCGGCAAATATTGCGCATGGCACTTCTATCGAAACTGACAATAACGCGGATAAAGGCGCAGAGGTGGTACAAAAAACTGTACAGGTTATGAACGAATTGTCGGTACAAATGGAGCAAGCTGCTCAAGAAATTTCAGCATTAGATAAACAATCGCAACTTATTGCGAGCATAGTGCAGAGTATTAGCAGCATTGCTGATCAAACTAATTTATTGGCGCTTAATGCGGCTATTGAGGCCGCGCGTGCTGGCGAGCAAGGCCGTGGGTTTGCTGTGGTGGCTGATGAAGTGCGTTTACTTGCTTCAAGAACCAGTAAAGCTACCGAAGAAATAGTGGATGTTGTACAGCAAAACCAAAATTTAACTCAATCAACCGTTGCTGTAATTGAGCAAGGTAAAAATAAAGCGCAACAAGGCTTAGACCTTTCCAAAGAATCTGGTGATGTAATGAGTGATATTAAAAAAGGCGCGCAACAAGTTGTTGATGCCGTTAGTCAATTCTCGAACCAATTAAGCAGTAAAAAATAACTTAAATCTGCTGCTCTTCATTTATTATCGTAGAAGAGAAATTTTGATGATCTTGATCAAGGTTTCTCTTTTGCCCCCTCATTATACTTGCGCGGTTTATTAATTATTCATGCAACCGACTTGAACTCGGTTCGATGTATGGAGCGCACATGTCAGCAGTTACTTCTTCAACCCCGTTTATTCCTGAACTACTTTGCCCAGCAGGTAGCTTAAAAAACATGCGTTATGCCTTTGCCTATGGGGCAGACGCTGTTTATGCAGGCCAACCTCGTTACAGTTTAAGGGTTCGCAACAACGAATTTGATTTAGATACATTACAAATAGGTATTAACGAAGCACATGCGCTAAATAAAAAGTTTTATGTAGTGTCTAATATTGCCCCACACAATGCGAAAGTAAAGTCGTATTTACGTGATATAGAGCCAGTAATTGCTATGAAGCCGGATGCATTGATCATGTCCGATCCGGGTTTAATAATGCTAGTACGTGAAAAGTGGCCCGATATGCCCATTCACCTTTCAGTACAAGCAAATGCAGTAAACTATGCCAGCGTATTGTTTTGGGCAAAGCAGGGGATTGAGCGAGTAATTTTGTCTCGCGAGTTATCGCTTGAAGAAATAAGTGAAATACGCACACTGTGCCCTGAAACCGAGCTAGAAGTATTTGTTCATGGTGCATTATGTATGGCCTATTCAGGGCGCTGTTTACTCTCAGGCTATATTAATAAGCGCGATCCTAACCAAGGCACGTGCACTAATGCGTGTCGTTGGGAATACGATGTTAAACCTGGCACTGAGAACGAAACCGGTGAAATGGTACATAAAATCGATCCTAAAACGGTTATACCTACGTTAGGTGAAGGCGCGCCAAGTAACGATGTATTTATGCTTGAAGAGCAAGGCCGCCCGGGTGAATACATGCCCGCATTTGAAGACGAGCATGGTACTTATATCATGAACTCAAAAGACTTACGCGCCGTGCAATACGTAGAGCAGCTAACAAAAATGGGGGTGCATAGCTTAAAAATAGAAGGGCGTACTAAGTCATTTTATTATGTTGCGCGTACCGCTCAGGTGTATCGTAAAGCGATTGACGATGCCGTTGCAGGTAAACCATTTGATGCAGACTTATTTAAAACTCTGGAGAACCTAGCGCACCGTGGTTACACCGAAGGATTTTTAAAGCGCCACGCCCACCAAGATTATCAGAATTACGAATACGGCCATTCAGTTTCTACCAAGCAGCAATTTGTAGGTGAAGTACTTGGTCGTAATGTTAATGGTTTAGTTGAAATAGATGTAAAAAATAAATTTTGTGTTGGTCATTCATTAGAGCTAATGACGCCAAAAGGCAATATTAGCTTTACCCTTGAGAGTATGGAAAACAAAAAAGGCGAAAGTATTACTGATGCTAAAGGCTCTGGCCATATCGTAAAAATTCCACTGCCTGACACTATCGATTTAGAGCACGCCATACTGATGCGCAACTTGGATGAAAACCAAGACACCCGCAATCCTTTCAAACAAGCTGTTTAACGGGTAAATCATGGCTCTACTCATAAATAGCAAATGCATTAACTGTGATATGTGCGATCCAGAGTGTCCAAATGAAGCAATTTATATGGGCGCTAAAATTTACCAAATAGACCCTGAAAAATGCACAGAATGTGTAGGTCATTACGACAAGCCAACGTGCGTCAGTGTATGCCCCATTGACTGCATAAAGCCCGATCCTAATCATCGAGAAAGTGTGGACGAACTGGCTGAAAAGTATGTGAGGTTGGTAGGTTAGTTGCTCAATAAGTAGATTAACGATCTGTTTTTATTAGAAAGCTAAGTGCATTGTAACTAATTAGTTGCTGTGATTGTTGTTATAGTTCTCAATATCTCAACAATTAAAGAAGGCTTTGTAGTGCACTTGAGCGAAACTAAAAGTATAAAGAGTTTCTTTGGTACCCGTGTTTATTTAAGTTAATGGCCGTAGCTTAAAATAATTTAATAGCAAAAAAAGTGAAGCCTCAAATATACAGTGTCATAAAGTATTATAGGTTTATTGAAAATAAGAGATGGCTTTATGAATACATTATACATTACAGGTGCTGGAGTAAGTGCTGCTAGTGGTATTCCTACTTTTCGTGGTGAGGATGGTTTTTGGACTATTGGTAGTAAAAACCATACGCCGATGGAAATGGCCACTCGTGCAATGTATGAAAATAATCCAAGTGAGTTTTTAGCTTGGTATTATCATCGCTTTGCAACTTATCGTCATCATGGTCCTAACGAAGTTCATCATTGGCTTAGTGATAAAAACTTAATAACTCAAAATATTGATGGGCTTGATGGTAAGGCGGGTAATAAAGATTACATTGCGATTCATGGTCGGCTTGATCAAATGACGCTGTTTCATCATCAGGGCGATGATGTCACACCACAAGCGACGCTATGGAGTAATGTTGATGAGAGCAACTTACATCGCTCTCTACTTGAGTTATTCAATATTGAAAACCATCAGCCAAAGCTTAATCATTCTTTAAAGCCCTTTGTATTGTTATTTGATGAATATTACACTGAGCTTTATCGTATTAGTGAAGCACAATCGCGGATGCTTACGGCTGATAAAATGGTATTTATGGGGACCTCTTTTAGTGTAAACATTACCCAAATGGCACTAGAGATTGCACGTAATTATGCTATTCCAATTGAAATTGTTGACCCTGAACCTACTCATGTACTGCACTCAAATGTAAGTTATAAAAAAATGACTGCATTGGAGTACATACAGCAACAAGGTTAACTAGGTAACTAGGTTATATATTGCTGCTGGTATACATAATTTATTATGCGTTATTAATAATCAGTACAGCTTACATTATGTTATTGTTGGCATTTAATTCACGCTGGTACTCGTTATTTTAGGTACTTAAATACATTATAAGAAGTCGGTAGCAATGTTAAGTATTTCTCTTGGGCCTTTAGTTATTTCCATTTCTCAGTTAATTATTTTTTTAGGGTTAGGCATTTTCTGGGGGCTTACCTATTTATTGACGCGTCAACACCCATTACAAAAAGCGATTTTAGACACAGTCTTTAAAGCGATTGTTGTGGGCTTTCTAGTCTCGCGTTTAGCGTTTGTGTTTACCATGTGGGATGCCTATCAAGGTAATTGGTGGCAGCTTTTTAATATTAGCGACGGTGGCTTTATTGGTTATTATGGCTGGCTCAGCGGTATAGTTGTTTTAGCGTTTTATGCGCGTGGTAAAAAAGCGGTAATGAAAAACTACGCTATTGCTGGGTTTGTAGGTTTTTGTTCAATGATTATTCCTAACTTTGCGCTGTCTATTTATCAAACGGGTGTGCAGTTACCACAGTCTGTTGTGCATAACATTCAAGGCCAGCAAGTTAACTTACAAAACTTTAAAGGTAAGCCGGTGGTTATTAACTTTTGGGCGTCGTGGTGTCCGCCGTGTCGAAAAGAAATGCCAGTGCTACAAGCGGCTCAAAAAAATAACCCAAATATTACGGTGGCGTTTGTCAATCAAGGTGAAGACTTACACACGGTAAAAGCGTTCCTTAATGAACAGCAACTCGACCTTAATCATGTGTTTTTTGACCAAAGCAGTAATGTGAGTCGCGAATCAGGTGCTGCGGGCTTACCAACCACTTTGTTTTATAATAGCCAAGGTGAGTTAGTTACTAGTCATATGGGAGAACTTTCTCATGCGAGTTTAGGTTATTATATTCAGGCTATTAGTGATAAAAAATAACAGTGCCTGTTGTTTGATCTAGTTACTCCTTCCTAAGCAGCTAAATAGTTATTTTGCTGCTTAACTTCTTGTTTATATTTGAATTGACTATTTATTGACAAGACATTCAGTTACTCATCAGTTTGCATTAACAAGCTATTAAGCTTGGTTATGTAAAATACAGCTACTTTTTTCGTACCATCTTTAGCTAGTACGATCATCTTTAAGTATTAACTGTATTTTAAATGGAACTGTTAAAACTATGACCGCTCATCGGAAAACCAACGCTTCACATCACTCACTCCCACTTTTTATTAAATCAACGCTGTGTATGTCTATTTTGTCTGTGATTAATCATGCATATGCTGATGAAGCAGCAGATAAAGCATTAAAAAGCAAAGATATGGAAGTAATTGAGGTACGCGGTATCCGTTCCAGTATGGCGGCTAATTTAGATATAAAGCGTTTGTCTAGCTCTGTGGTTGATGCAATTACAGCGGAAGATATTGGTAAGTTCCCTGATAAAAATGTCGCAGACTCATTACAACGCGTACCAGGGGTAGTGATTGACCGTGACGGAGGCGAGGGCTCATCGGTTAGTATTAGGGGGTTATCATCTGAACTCACCTTTTCTCAGCTAAATGGAAATTTTATTGCGTCATCACCAGGCGAGCCATCTCGTTCGTTTGATTATGCATTACTCCCCTCAGCCATGATTGAAAGCGTGGAAGTGTATAAATCACCAGAGGCACGTTTAGACGAAGGTGGTGTGGGCGGCACGGTATTAATGCATAGTCGTAAACCGCTAAGTATGGATGCAAACTCAGGGGTGATTAATATTGAAAGCACTTATGCCGATGTGACTGAAGAATCTGAGCCGCAAGTAACCGCACTTTATTCTTGGAAGAACGATGCTGATACTTTTGGTGTGTTGTTTGGTTACACCTCACAAAAACGCACTAACCGAACTCTTTCGGGTGGCACCGATGCAAATGTGTGGCGCTTTATTGGTGAAAACCCGGTTGATGTTAATGGCGCGCCGGTTGAAAACAATAATCAGTGGGGCTCAGTAAGCGATTCTCAGGGCAATAACTATGACAATGTCTGGTTTCCTCAAGTGGTTCGAGGTTCAATTGTAAACGAATTACGTGAGCGAGAAGGGATACAATTTAGCACGCAGTGGCGCCCAACTAGCCGAGTAGAAATTGGTTTTAACTATTTTGGATTTTCACTTGATAAAAATAGAACTGAGTCGGTGATTGATATACCTGAGTGGTCTTTAAATCCTGACTTTTTAACCGATGTAAGTTTGGATGAGTCGGGCACGATAGTTAATGGAATGCAATTTGATGCAGCTGCAAGTGGCATAGAAAATGATATGCAGTTGCCGTGGATGCGAGGCAGCTATGTGCGTGAAGAGTCAACCTCTGACACTTTTGATCTCAACTTAACCTACGAAGGTGATTACTTCAAAGCCCGTTTTGTGGCGGGTAATACACGTTCTGAAGGTGGCCCGAAAGAGAGTTGGGAAGCAGCCTATAAAAGTTCTAACGCGGGTGAAAATGAAAACCGCATAGAAAATGCCGCGCAAACAGCGGGTTGGAAAATTAATGAGAACGATATTAGTTTAAATATAGATCCAAATACGTTAGCTAACTTACTCAATGGTGTGGGTGGTGGGCGCGATCCGGGTTCGTCAAATTCAAGTTTTGTGCGTAGTGAACTTGAAGAAGATTACTACCAAGCTGATTTTGATATTTATACCGATTGGGGCATTTTAAGAACAATTAAAACTGGGGTTAAGTATCGAGAAGCTACGCTTCACCGCGAAACCGGTAATACCTTCTTTTTAGATCCTAATTTTGATATTGCCGCAGCAGAAGCCAGTAAGGGTGGGATCACACGCTTTGATAGTTACCAGTGGAATAACGGTATGCCACTAGCACAAGATGTGTTTATCAACGAAGGTAATATTGCGGGTGGTTTTAACATAAACCAAATGCCTGGCATTGATTGGGATAAATACCGCGATATTGTGACCAGTCATTATGTTCCGTATACGCGTAAAGAAGATAATTTCATTTATGATATTGAAGAGCAAATAGCGGCATTTTATCTACAAGGTGACTTTGAATTTGATAGCGTTCGCGGTAATTTAGGGGTACGTGTTGTACGCACGAAAACCATGACATCATCAACCGATCTATACACATATTTGCTGGATCATACTGACGATGAAAGCGGGGAGGCGGTAACCGGAGATGATAGATTTGTTGAAGATTATCAACTCATTACTCAAGAGAGTACCGATACTCAAATTCTTCCTAGCTTTAATATTGCATGGGATATAAGTGATGATGTAGTGGTGCGCGGCGCGATTGCAAAAGTAATGTCTCGCCCTGATTATGCCGATTTAGGCGCACAACAACGCATTACGTTTGTCTCAGATGAGTGGGCCGACGACAGAGCTGAGTTTAATGAAATTCCGGGTTTTAGTGGCAGTGGCGGTAATAAAAACTTAAAACCGTTTGAGTCGGTGCAAGCTGATTTATCTATTGAATATTATTACAGCGAAGGCTCTGCTGTTGGTTTAGCACTGTTTCATAAAACTGTTGATAATTTTGTTGTTCCTTTAGTTATTGACGTACAACAAGATTTTGCAGGTAAAGAGGGCATAGTTGATTCGGGAAATATTACTGTGTCGCCATATAGCACTGTAGGCAATGGCACTGATGCCGTATCTAAAGGGGCTGAAGTATTTATACAGCATGCCTTTGATAGTGGTTTTGGTTTTTACGCAAACTACACTTATAACAAAACCAATAAGGCCGATGTAGAAGTGGATGGTAAAGAGTTTGGTAAATCGCCTTTAATTGGCAGTGCTAAGTACCAGTACAATACCTCGATATATTATGAGGGAGATGCTTTTAATATTCGTGCTTCTTATAACAAACGCGGTGAAACCGTGTTGGGTTTAAATAGTGGTTTAAACGTGTATCAAGACCCATACGAGCAAGTTGATGTAAATGCATCAATTACTTTATTAGAAGACTTGAGCCTAACAGCCGCTGTGATAAATTTAACTAAATCTGAGTCAGTAACCCGATTAGGTAACGATACAGAGTCTCGGTTATTAAACTCAAGCTATTCGGGTAGACGATATTATGCGGGCATAAACTATCGTTTTTAAGCTGAGTTTGTTGAGTTTAGGTAAACAAGCTGTTTTGTTGCTGTTTTAGCTTTTTCTTGTAAGTTATTACTTTATAATGAGCATTATAAAAATTATTTAATTAATATTAACAGGATTGAAATGAGTGATTTAACGGCAATAGCCAACTTATCTATTTTATTAGTTGAGCCTTCTGAAGTGCAACAAAAGCTAATAAAAAAATCACTGGCTCAGTGTGGTGTTACACAAATTGAAACGGCCAGCACTCAAGAAAATGCGCTGGCCGCTTTATCAAAGTATCACCCTGACTTGGTGATCAGCAGTATGTATTTTAGCGACGGTACTGCAGACTCTTTATTACAGGCAATACGCAGTAACAGTAATACTGAGCAGCAGGCGTTTATGCTGGTGTCGAGCGAACGTAATAAGCGCCATTTAGAGCAACTTAGGCAATCGGGCGTATTAGCTATTTTACCTAAACCGTTTAATGCCGACGAGATCACCCGTGCGCTTAAAGCGACTCTGGATATTATTAGCGAGCAAGAGGTGGAGCTAGAGCACTTTGATGTCACTTTACTTCGTGTGTTGGTGGTTGATGACAGTCGCTTTGCACGAAAACATATAATACGAGTGCTAGCGGGAATGGGTATTCCTGAACCTGTAGAGGCTGAAGACGGTAAACAAGCGATCGAAATGCTTAATAATCAATCATTCGATTTAATTGTTACAGATTACAATATGCCAGAAATGGATGGTAAAGAGTTAACTGAAACCGTTCGAAAATCGAATACGTACTCACATATTCCAATCCTGATGGTCAGCTCAGAGGCCAACGATACTCATTTAGCTAATATTGCTCAAGCCGGTGTGGATGCTATTTGTGACAAACCATTTGAACCTGCAACGGTGCGCGATTTGCTTTTTAAAATCATGAGTTAACTCGCAGCTGTAAAAGCACTTTTTAACTAAAGTGCTTTTAAGTCGCTTTGCAGTAATGTAATGAAAAATTAAGTAACTTGGCACCAGATAAGGGCTTACTTAAATAAAACCCCTGAGCAATATCGCAGTTTAGCTCGTTGAGTAAATCTAGCTGCTCTTTGGTTTCTACTCCCTCTGCAACTACTTTTATTTCTAGGCTGTGTGACATAGCTATGGCCGCTTTTACTAAATTACAGTCGGCCTTGTTATCTGTAATCCCTGCAATAAAGCTACGGTCAATTTTTAGCACATCAAAAGGGTATTCTCGTAAGTAACTTAATGATGAATAGCCTGTGCCAAAGTCGTCCATTGACAGTTTTATGCCCAGCTCATCAATTTGCACTAAGGCATCATGAATTGAGGCTTGGCTATTCATTAGTACCCCTTCGGTAATTTCCAGCTCTAAGCATTCATTATTAATGCTATTTTTATGTAGAGTATGTTTAATTATATTAACCAGTTCCGGATCTCTGAATTGGCGCGGCGATAAATTAATCGCCATGGTATAGTTTTGCTGGTTAATTGATTGCCATTCATTCAAAAAGCGTAAGGCTTGTTGAAGAACAAATAAACCAACAGGCGCAATCAAGCCTGTTTGCTCTGCAATGGGAATAAATTCATCAGGGGTGATTTCCCCTAACACTATATTATGCCAACGTAGCAAGGCTTCAGCGCCAATGATGGTGTTTGTTTTTACATCTATTTGCGGTTGGTAATAAAGCTCAAATTCGTTTCGCTCCAGTGCTCCATGCATTTGCTCTTCTATTTCAAAACGCCGGCGCATAGCAACGTTCATTTGCGGGGTAAAAAAAGAGGAGGTATTGCGCCCCATCGCTTTTGCTTGGTACATAGCGGTGTCGGCATTACGTAACAACACCGAGGCACACGTACCGTCTTTGGGAGAAATCGCAATACCAATACTTAATGTCAGTATTAAGTCTCTGCCTTCGAGCTTGAAGGGTTTTCTAAATGCTTGAAGTAACCGCTCAGCAATTGCTAAAGCATCATTTTCATCGTTTAAACTGGATATTAAAACAATAAATTCATCACCCCCTAATCGACCGACAGTGTCATTTTGCTTTAGTGTTTGCTGTAATCTAGCGGCTGCTGCAATTAACAGTTTATCGCCTACTTCATGCCCTAATGAGTCATTCACTTTTTTAAAGTCATCAAGGTCTAAAAAAAACACTGCGGCTTTTTCATGACTCTTTTGTACTTCCATTAATATTTGTGACAAGCGATCTAAAGACAAAAAGCGGTTAGGCAAATCGGTTAAGCTATCAAAGAGAGCTTGATGACGGATCAATTCTGCTGAGCGGTGTGGTTCGCTAATATCACGAATAATCACCATGATTTGGTTTTTTTTGGGCAGTAGGCGCAATCTCGCCTCATAATAAATTACGCCTTCAGGCATGCTCAATTCATATTCAAAACTGACCATACTGTTTTGAGCTATTGTTTTTTCTATATGAATTTGAAATTTTTCCGCTACTTTTTCAGGCAGTACATCAATCATTTTTTTACCAATAAACTGCTCAGGTGAAATATACAGGTCCTTACTATTATTAACATGGTAATCAGCAATGATGCCATTTTGCTCTAGTACAAAAAATAAGTCAGGAATGGCTTCAAAGATAGTTTTCAACATACTGGCATTAAATGTGGCTTCTGCTTGTGCCTTGTGAACCTCAGAAAGGTCAATATCAATACAGTACATTTGTTTGGTATTGTATTGATTAGTAAACATAACATGGCTTGAAAATACAGCCACATCATTACCCTCTTTATGTTTGAGGATAAGCTCTGAGGCGGGAATTTCAATATCATGCTTAATCCAATTACTATGGGCTTCAATTACGGGCTCTCGCATTGGTGTGGGTATTATTAAATCTTCGAGTTTTTTGCCAATGGCTTCCTGTTGCGAATACCCATAAAGCAATTCACTGCCTTTATTCCAATAAATTACACGCCGTTGCTCATCATAACCTTGCACCGATATAGAATCGACTGCATCAAATAGTTGATGCAACGGATCATTAGTAACATATTGATGGGCTGGCATATTATGGGCTTTATGGGGATCCATTAAATGGGTTCCAGTTATTGAATTACTTTATTTATATATTAGACATAAAGTTGAGATTTAGCATGGTAAGGGAGGTTTCAATGTGTGACTTTTCATTGATTTAGTCGAAAGTAATTTTAACAAAGCACAATTAAGTACTTTTAAAGCAAAGGCCAATAAAGATTGGCCTTTGGATTATCTTGTTAGTTGGTGGGCATTAAATAGATTTCGCGTACGCTATTACGCTGGTTGGCCTCAATAGCAAATAATACCGCATCGGCCACATCTTGTGGGTCGAGCTTATCGGGTTTTGCTTCATCAAAAAAAGGCGTATTTACCATACCTGGCGCAATAGTGGTACAGCGACCATGCCAGGGTTTCATTTCCTCTGCTAAATTTTGACCAAAGCCATGTGCAAACCATTTAGTAGCACCATATATAGAGCCGTCAATGGGTCTTCTTCCTGCTGCAGAGCTGGTTAAAATAAAATGCCCTTGGTTTTCACGTAAATGAGGCAAGGTGAGTTTTGCGGTCCACAACAACGCTTTAATGTTAAGATCAACCATGGCTGACCACTCTTGGGGATCGCCATTCTCTGTGCCTGGTGATGACACACCCATGCCCGCGTTAGCGAATGCTGCGTCTAATCGCCCAAACTTTTCAATGCCCTTACTTACTACACTCTCAAGCTCGCTAAACTGAGTGGCATCGGCTGAAACGCTAAATGCACTTTCATGGCCTAACTCATCAACTAGTTTATTGAGTTTATCTTCACTGCGCGCAGTTAATATTACTTTGTGACCATTATTAACTAATGTTTTAGCGGTCGCCTCGCCAATACCACTAGAGGCACCGGTAATTAAAATTACTTTATGTGTCATAGTTCCTCCAAAACAAAAAGCCCGCAGGTGCGGGCTAGAATTTATAAAGTTGATGCTTACTGAGCAATATCAAATGTCACTTCGGTATCTTCACCGGCTACAACCGCCACCGGCTTAACTTGATATAGGGTAAACGCTTCATCTTGTAGTTCGGCATCATCAATATGCGCGTTACAGGTATAACCTAGCTGATAATCGCCAGGCGTAATAAATGCTAGTTCAAATTCATATTGGCTAGTTTCATTGTTAAGTACCACATTTGCAGTAGCTAATGGTGCGTCTACAGGGGTTTCACCCTCAGTGACTTCGTAATTATCAAGTGGTAGCTCTACATCACTGTTATACAAGTAAACAGCATGGCCGAATGAACCATCTTCAGCGGCAACCTCAATGTTATCGGTTTCACAATTTGCATAAAGTGATTCGCTTACTGTACCTTCAATATCTTGTGACTCAGCAAGGTTTTCAAGACGAACTCCACGTGGTTTTAATACTATTTCGTTACCGCTTTGTGGCGCAACTAACGATTTTTTAAGATCAAATTCAAGTACAAAAGTGTTGTCCGTTTGATTCAGAGTAAAACCATCAAGTTGAATCTCACCGATTCCGTCATTGCCTTTTCGTTTTACGATTAACGGTGCAATGCTGTCATCTTCATAAACAACATGCGAAGTTTCGGTTAGGTTGTTTATATCACCATTAATTACATCAGCACGTATCCACGCGTATTCACCTGCAGGTACGTCTTCGCCCTCTAGTAAGGAAAAAATATCATCGCCAGTGTAATCCAATAAGTTAACCATTTCAGCTTCGGTTGAATCGCTGGCTTCACGTGTTTCGAAGCTAAAATCTTCGCCACCTTGTGAACGAAGGGTGATAGAGTCAAAAACTACATTAACCGCTTTTAAGCCTGTTACTGGCGCATCTGAAACTCCTAAACTGAACGTTGATTTTTGCGGATCGGTAGGAGTAATAGGGGAGTCATCATTTGATGAACCACAACCCGTTAATGCTAATAAGACGGCGCTACTAAGTAATGTTGATTTTAAGTTCATGTTAGGTTTCCAAATACTTTAAAGTATCACTCAGTATAGATACAAAAACTTAACCTAAATTGAATTAAAATTATTAATTACAGGAAGAAGATTTAAATACTGTGTATCTTCCCCCTATAAAAAAAAAGCTTAGGCTTCTAATTGGAAGGGATAAACTGATCCCAAGCTCAGTAATTGTGTTAACTCATCAAGGGCTTGGTAGCTTTCGGTAAGTAAAGCAGGGTCTGCAAAGTCGTTGGCACCAAGCTTATCGCGGTAATGGCGCGTAGCCCAATCACATAATTGAATGTACTTTTGCTCATCTAAGATAACCTCTGGGTTTACTGCCGCTAATTCATGGTTATTAAGCGCTACGCGTAACCGTAAACAAGCAGGCCCGCCACCATTTTGCATACTTTGGCGCAAATCAAAAAACTGCACTTGATTTATGGGATTATCGGCAACAATTAGCTCTTCAATATACGCTTTTACAGCAGGGTTGCGCTGGCATTCTTGTGGGGCAACGAGCAGCATTGCATCGTCATTCATGCTAACCAGTTGGCTATTAAATAAATAACTACAGACGGCATCTTGAATACTCACTTTGCTGGTTGGCACCTCAATAATATAAAGCTGTTTGTTACCTACATAGGCTTCGCGGATATCGTCTAATGCTTGCGTTTGATTTAAAAACGCCTGTTGATGGCATAATAAAACATTGGCGTTACCCACTGCAATTACATCATTATGGAACACCCCTTGGTCAATCACATCAGGGTTTTGTTGTAATAGTATTTGGCTGGTATCTTTTATATTGTGCAATCGACAAATGGCTTCAGACGCTTCCAAAGTTTGCCTTGCAGGGAACTTAACGGGCTTAACAAGTTTACTGTTAAAGGCACTTGCACCAAATACAAATAACTCTAGACCTGTTTCACCATGGCTGTCGCACAGCCGAGTATGGTTTGCTGCGCCTTCATCGCCAAAAAAACCTTGCTCAGGCAAATGTGAATGGTGTGCAAAGTATTGTTCGTTATTAAACATCGCTTTGAGCAAACGTGTAGTGGTGTTTGGCTCTAAAGAGCGATGAAATTTATTATTTAGATTAGCCGCAGTGAAGTGTACCTTGCCGTCGTTAGTATCAGGTGAAGGCGATATGGTGGCTGCATTAGCGGTCCACATGGCAGAGGCAGAGTAACAGGCGCGCAATAAAATAGGATCAGCTTTAAAAGCTTTATTAATGACTTGCGCATCGTTGCCAGTAAATCCTAAACGGCGAAGTACATTTAAATCTGGGCGAGCATGAGGAGCAAAAACCCCTTGGGTTAAGCCTTTATCATGCATAGCTTTCATTTTAGCCAGGCCCTGCAATACAGCTTCTTGCGGATTTGAAAAACTCGCCGCGTTATTTAACGAAGCAACATTACCATACGACAAACCTGCGTAGTTGTGAGTAGGGCCGACTAAGCCGTCAAAATTAACTTCTAAAGCATGCATACACGTTCCACTAACCAATTAAATAGTCTTTTACAATACAACGCTATGAGGTAGCTTGCAAAGTCTGTTCAAAAATAGTTTAACGCGAATAGATACGCTCTTTTTCACTGGTGGTATGCGTATTTGTTGGCTCATTTACTTGCCACACTGTGATATCTAAGCGCCATAAAAAATAAAGAGTGTTGTATAAATTAGACATAACTTTTCCTTGGTGTTGCTAACGTCATTAAGAGAGAAGGAAGAAGTATGCCAATTGTTAATTGAATATTTTATGAATAATAATCAATAAGTTAATTTTTTATAACTAAACTATAAAAAAGCTTAAGCACCACATTGGATAAATTTACGCTAGGTTTGCACTAACTTGGGACTGTCTTTAGCATCGACACTTTCATCTTCAGTCTGGGTGCTTAAGTCGCTAACGATTAAATCGAGTAACTGCATTAATTGCTGTGCTTGGTTAGTGTCGATACTGTCAAATTTACAGAAAATTGTTTTTGGAATATCAGCAGCTTTAAGTTTTAAAGATTGACCCGTGTGAGTCAATTGCACCAAACGCTTACGCTTATCGTGTTCGTCCTTTATAACGTTAAGTAGTGACTTGCTGGTCATCTTTTTTAATATTTGAGTAAGCGCACCACCATCAATTGCGGTTTTATCGATTAGTTCGGCGATGGTTACTTCATCTTGTTCCCACAGCGCCATCATAACAACATACTGAGGATAGGTAAGGTTAAGCTCAGCTAGAGGTTCTCGATAGGCACGGGCTATGCTGTTGGACGCCATGTATAAACGATGGCATAGCTGATTTTTTAATTTTAACTGTTCAAACGACATCGTTTTATCCTCATTTCAATACAGAGTATTTTAGTTTGCATGCAAAGTATTTGCAATCAGAATTTAGTTGCTCTATTATTTTGCATGCAAAGTAACTAGTGTGAAAATTTTAAACCTTAGGAGTTCACTATGAATGTATTACAAAATGTAGCTTATACAGCAAAAGCAACGGCAACAGGCGGACGTGAAGGGGTAGCTAAATCAGATGATGGTCGTTTAGATGTTAACTTATCAACGCCTAAAGGGTTAGGTGGTGATGATGGTCAAGGCACTAATCCTGAGCAATTATTCGCAGCAGGGTATGCAGCGTGTTTTATTGGCGCACTTAAATTTGTAGCCGGTAGCGAAAAGATCGCATTATCAAGCGATACTTACATTAACTCTGAAGTGTCTATTGGTGCTATTGAAGGCGGTTTTGGTATTGCTGTAAAACTTGCTGTATCACTAGGTGATATGGACAAATCAGCGGCGCAAGAGCTGGTAAATAAAGCACATCAAGTATGCCCATACTCAAACGCAACACGCGGTAATATTGAGGTAGAACTTTCAGTTATTTAATTTACCTCTTTATATTGTTTATAAAAACACGCCATGAGTGATCATCGCGTGTTTTTTATTCGCAACTATATCTATAAATGAATTGAAAATAGATAAAACCAGTTATATTCGAAATTTCATATATTCACTATTCCATATGTTTGTTTTTTGTTTTATTGTATATGCATAAACTAAACGAGGACGCTATGGAACAACTCAACCCACTACAGTTTTATAAATGCTTAGCTGACGATACGCGCTTAAAAGCCATGCTGCTAATTAGCCATGAGCAAGAATTATGTGTATGCGAGCTTGTGGCTGCCCTTGAGCTTAGCCAGCCTAAAGTATCTCGTCATTTAGCCCAGCTTAGGCAATGTGGCTTATTGAGCGATCGTAAGCAAAATCAATGGGTGTATTACAGTATTAATAAAGCCCTACCAGAGTGGGCTGAAAATGTACTAGCACAAACCCGTAGCGCTAATATTGAATTTTATAACGATGATTTAAATCGACTCAATGCAATGGGTAACCGCCCTGAGCGTGCAGCAAACTGCTGTTAATTAACTTTTAAAGGTATTTATTATGACAATTAAAGTAGGGATTAATGGTTTTGGCCGTATGGGGCGCTTAACATTGCGTGCTGCACTTGATTGGCCTGAAATTGAATTTATTAAAATTAATGATGTTGCTGGCGATGCTAAAACGCATGCACATTTACTCGAATTTGATTCAGTACATGGGCGTTTGGCACACAATGTAACAGCATCAGTGCACAGCTTTATTGTAGGTAAACACACCATTGCTGTAACTAACAATAAAAACATTGATGATACTGATTGGTCAGATTGCGATGTAGTCATTGAAGCCAGCGGTGTGATGAAAACCACAGAATTATTAAATCAATACCTAGCTCAAGGTGTAAAACGTGTGGTGGTGACTGCACCGGTGAAAGAAGACGGTATTTTAAATGTAGTGATGGGCGTAAATGATGATTTATATAATCCTGATGAGCATAAAATTGTTACAGCGGCATCGTGTACAACAAACTGTTTAGCGCCAATTGTTAAGGTACTACAAGAAAAAGTGGGTATTAAACACGGCTCTATGACTACTATTCACGATATAACTAACACCCAAACTATTATTGATGCCCCACATAAAGACTTACGTCGAGCTCGCTCATGTGGTACCAGTTTAATTCCCACCACAACAGGCAGTGCTACGGCTATTACGCATATTTTCCCTGAGCTTAAAGGGAAACTTAATGGCCATGCTGTTCGTGTACCACTTACTAATGCATCAATTACCGACTGTGTATTTGAGCTTGAACACGGTGTTACGCAAGATGAAGTAAACGAGTGGTTTTATCAGGCTGCAGAGGGCACATTAAAAGGGATTTTAGGTTATGAAGAGAAGCCACTTGTGTCTATTGATTATAAAACCGATCCGCGTAGTTGTACTATTGACGCGCTTTCTACCATGGTGATTAATAAAACCCAGCTTAAATTATATGCTTGGTACGATAATGAGTGGGGATATGCAAACCGTACCGCCGAACTTATGCTAAAAGTAGCAAAAAGTGATGTAGTTAATTAGCCCAAGGTATTAACCATGTTTGCTCAACTTAGTGATTTACCTCAAGCGATAAAACAATATTTAATTATTACCGGTAATTATTGGGCGTTTACTTTAACCGATGGGGCGCTGAGAATGCTGGTGGTGCTGTATTTCCATCAGCTAGGATATGATGCACTTGCCATCGCTATGCTGTTTTTGTTTTATGAAGTGTTTGGGGTGATCACTAACTTAGTGGGGGGGTGGCTTGGCGCGCATTTAGGCTTAAATAAAACCATGAATATTGGCTTAGGCATACAGCTTGTTGCCTTAGCTATGTTATGTGTACCTAGTGATTGGCTGGGCGTTTTTTACGTTATGGCTGCACAAGCGCTCAGTGGTATTGCCAAAGATTTGAATAAAATGAGTGCTAAAAGCGCAATTAAGTATTTAGTGCCTGATGACGAAACAGGGCAAAGTAAACTATATAAATGGATTGCGTTACTAACCGGTTCAAAGAATGCGCTCAAAGGCATAGGCTTTTTTTTAGGTGGATTACTATTAACTTTAGTGGGCTTTAAAGGCGCATTATTTGTCCTGATTGCTTTATTAGGCGTTGCTTGGTTGGTTAGCCTAATTTACTTAAAAGGTGATATGGGTAAAGCCAAAAATAAGCCTAAATTTAAGGAGTTATTTTCAAAATCCAGAGCAATTAATTTACTCAGTGCTGCGCGATTATGTTTATTTGCGGCACGTGATGTATGGTTTGTAGTTGCGCTGCCTGTTTATTTAGCCGCACAGTTTAATTGGGATCATTGGTGGGTAAGTGGCTTTATGGCGCTATGGGTTATAGCTTATGGAATTGTGCAATCACAAGCACCTAAAGTAACAGGAAGTTCGGCCGATAGAGTAGATATTATCGAAAAAGCCTCTTGGTGGGCGGTCGCACTGACTGCTGTTATGTTTATATTAGCAGCCTTAATACAACTTGATATTGCAGTAAGTTTTACCTTAATAATAGGTTTATTGGTTTTTGGCGCTACATTTGCAATCAATTCTTCTTTGCATAGCTATCTTATTGTTAACCTTGCTAAAAGCGATGCAGTATCACTTGATGTGGGCTTTTATTACATGGCTAATGCAACCGGTCGACTGGTTGGGACAGTATTCTCAGGATTAGTGTATAAACTATATGGATTACAAGCTTGCTTGTGGGTAAGTGTTAGCTTGCTTTTTGTTGTTGTGTTAGTGACTCAGCGACTAAATAAGCAAAGTTAAATGGTCGTTGGTTATGAGATTCAGTTATCCATATTATTTTAAAATAATTAATAATATGTTGTTTAATTTGGTCTAAACTAAAAATAAATAAGTAAAGCAAGGTAGTTATAAATGCGGGAAATAGCGTTAGCAAAAAAGTTATTATGGATAAGCGTCGGAAGTATACTTTTAACGGTAGTACTATTTTCAGGCATACTTTGGTCTAAACTCTCATCGAGTAATGCCAACACTTCTGCAGAAGCTGAGACTCTAATTGTTAATGAGGTGGATGGGCGATTAACAGCAAATGCAGCCGCCTATGGTGAAAAAATTGCCGCCTTTATTAATGAAGCTTACCGAATACCTTTTTCACTTGGTAGTATTTTAGAAGATGCCGATAAAGCCTCAATAAAGCGTGATTCAGTTGTTTCTTTAAATCGTTCAATATTAGAAAGTAATGATGTTATTTCCTCTATTTATTCACAGTTTGAAAAAAATGGTTTTGATGGTAAAGATAGTGAATTTACTCAAGGCTACAATCACTCTGTTGCTGGTGCTGGAACATTAGAAATTTATTTCACTAAAAATAGCAATGGTTTGGTTGAGCAACAGGTTGTGGAAGACGCGGAAGAAAAATACGCGGATAAAATAAACGAATTTGGTTTACGTGAGGCAGAGTGGTACTTGTGTGCTAAAGACAAGCTAAAACCATGCATTATGGAACCCTACTTGTATGAGATTACACCGGGTTACTCAGAAATGATGACCTCACTTGTTGTCCCTGTTATTAAATCAGGCAAGTTTGTAGGCGTTACAGGGGCGGATATAACTTTACCTGTATTTCAAAAACTAACAGAAGAGCTTTCAAAGGCGCTTTACGATGGTAAAGCAAAAGTAACGTTACTTAGTCATTTGGGTTTAATTGTTGGTACAAGTCATTACAAAGAAAAATTAGGCCGTCCACTAAAAGAAGCTGTTAGCGCTAAAAGTTATGAGAGTTACAAAGCACTAAAAGGCACTAAAGGAATAAACAAACAGGGCGCTGAAATAATGGTGTCTTACCCGATTGAAATTAAGCTTGCTGATGTGAAATGGATGCTGCTAATTGAAGTACCCGCTGAACTTGCCTTTGAAGGACCTATTCAATTAACTGCTGGCATGTCTGAGGCTGCAAAAGAGCTGGGTGTGATTATTTTGATCACGGGGACTGTAATTGCGGTATTGGCATTTATAGTAATGAAGCTTGTAGTAGGCAGTGTTGTGGCTCCTCTTAAACAAATTCAGGAGCGGGTTGATAACTTAGCAAGCTCTGAAGGTGATTTAACACAAACTCTGCATGTTGATACTCACGCTGAGCTTATAGCTCTGGCTGGAGGATTTAATAAGTTTCTATCAAAACTTCGTGAATTGATCAGTGAGCTTAAAGCGGTCTCAGATCAAACCAAGCACCAAGGTGAAGTTACCTCAAATATTGCGGTAGAAACCAAGCATAATGTGCAAGCACAGTTTAAAGAAATTGAAAGTGTGGTTACTGCAATGAACGAAATGAGCGCGACAGCACTTGAAGTGGCAAAAGCTTCAGAGCAGTCGGCGCAACAAGCTGATGAAATTAACACCTTAGTGGTTAGTAGCGAATCGAGCTTATCATCGGCTATGTCGCAAGTTAAAACCATGTCTGAAGAAATTAAAGAAGCTAATCAGGCAGTAGAAAAAGTAGCATCGCGTAGTAATGATATTACTCAAATACTTGATGTGATCCGAACTATCTCTGAGCAAACTAACTTACTAGCACTAAACGCAGCTATTGAGGCTGCACGAGCTGGGGATCACGGACGTGGTTTTGCCGTTGTTGCTGATGAGGTTAGAGCTTTAGCATCTAAAACGCGCTCATCAACCGATGACATTAGTAGTTTAATCGATAGCTTACTTTCAGAAGTGGGTAATGCATCAACTGTTATCGAAAAAGGTGTAGTACGCGCCGAAACTGCAGTAGATGAAACCTCAACAGCTTTTGATGCACTGCACAGTGTGGTTGTGAAAGTAGATGAAATAACCAATCAAATTACCCATATTGCAACGGCTGCTGAAGAGCAAAGCTTAGTCACCGAAGAAATAAATCGCAACTTGACGATAATTTCTGATGCTGCTTCACAGCTTTCTGATTTATCTGCTCAAGCAGGCGATAGCAGCGAAGAGTTAAATAAACTAGTTGCGCAGCAAGACTCTGAGCTTAATAAATTAAAAACCTAGACGTCGAACTTTGGTTTTAAATTAAAAAGGCAGCTAACTTTATTAGCTGCCTTTTTATTTTAAGCTAAAGACTCTTCATGAGTGAAAACATGTTTTCGATCATTGGTTTGGCCAACTTTTCTACATTTGGTCGATTAAAATAACTACGTAAGCCAGTAAATTGTATTTGGAAAAAACGAGCATAATCTATAGCCGAGGTATTTCCACTGAGCTCTTTATTAGCTATAGCGTTTGTAAATAGTTCAGTAAGGTAATGTTCAAAGTCTATCATCAGCTCTACGCTGATTTGATAAAGATAGCTGTCTTTATCAACAAACTCATTATTTGCCTTAACTAACATGCAGATAGAACTTGGAGTATGACTTTGTGAAGAAATAACAACATATTCTACAAAGTCTTGCAGTGCTTCAAGAATACTGCTGCATGATACTAAACGTTCATCTATTAAGCTTTGCATTTGTTTGGCATAATTTTTTATCGCTTCACAATATAAACCTTCCTTAGAGCCAAATGCCGCATAAATGCTGCCTGGACGCATATTAATTGCATCTTGTAAATCGCGGGTAGATGTAGCATGAAAGCCCTTCTCCCAGAATAATTGACTAGCGGCATAAACAACTTGCTCGCGTTCAAATTTAACTTTATTGGCCATGATAGTTTCTATTAAATTGAGCAATTGTTCAATTTTAACTTGAGCGATCGCTCAAAATCAAATAGTATGTGTCTCGATGTTACTTAAAACTATTTTTTAATTGGAGTTAGTGATGGCCGAATTTACCTTATACACACAAGAAAATGCATCAGAAGAAGCACAACCTCTATTGGCAGACTCTATTGCTGCTTTTGGTATGTTACCCAACCTTCATGCTGTAATGGCTGAGGCGCCAACCTTACTTAAAGGCTACCAAGTACTGCATGAGCTATTTCAAAAAACATCATTCAATGCAAAAGAATTAACCGTTGTTTGGCAGTCAATTAATGTTGAACATGCGTGTCATTATTGCGTACCAGCACATAGCGCAATTGCCGCTTCAATGAGAGTTGATCAAGGTATTGTTGATGCGCTAGTTAATAAAACGCCACTGGAGGATGTAAAACTTGAAGTTCTTCGTGAAACAACCCTTGAGATGACACGCGAACGAGGTGTGCTAAGCCAGTCACAGCAGGATAAGTTTTTTGCCGCTGGCTATACAAAGCAACAGCTTTTAGAAATTGTATTGGGTCTTGCGCAAAAGGTGATGAGTAATTACACCAATCATCTTGCAGATACGCCAGTGGATGATGCGTTTAAGAAATTTGTAAAATGATAGGTTAGCCGCTATTTAGCCATTAAGTTATATCGATTTAATGGCTAAATAATTTTTATATAAAGATGAAGCTGTTTATTTAAATTTAACGTCTTTATTACTGCGATAGTAAGTGCGAACTTCCGGTTTAGTCCATTCACCTTTTTTTAAATAAGAAGTAGACACAACAAACTGTTGGTCTTTAAATTCACTGGTTGATTTCACTTTAGTGATCCCTTCTTGGCTACCAGTGACATCTTCATAGGCCACAAATTGTGTTGGGCTCAGTACTTTCATGACGCCTTTAGTATAAAAGCCAGCTGTTGTGAAATAATAGAAAACAAGTGACTGTTTTTTACGATCATAGAAAATCATTGATTCCCCTCCATACTCACCCTCATTAATAGAGTGTGTAGTACGAATGGCTTTACCATTAAGTACGCGCTGCCATTTACTCACATCTTGAATACTTGGCTCACCTTTTTCGGTGTTAAAATCAGCTTGCCAAGTGCCTAAGTAGGGCGTGAAAATCGCAAGTTCTGGTGCTAGTGACTCTGTTTTATTATTCGCTAGAGTGCTAAATATAGATAGCGATAACAGCAGCATCGCGGCCTTTAAATATGTCATAATTAACCCGAGTGTTTATTTATTATTCTTATTATAGGCGATTATTTTTTGATAAAAAGTACCTTAATTATATTTTCGAGCGTGTTTATAGCTGTATTATGGTTTGCTTATTTAAATCATAAAATTGAGATGTTCGTACCGATATATATTTCACTACTCAGTGGTATTACATTTTTCTATTATGCGTGGGACAAACGAAAATCAGTGCAGTCGAATCGCAGGCAAGTAAGTCGTATACCTGAGCGACATTTACATCTCTGTGCTCTATTGGGAGGATGGCCTGGTGCACTTATAGCGCAGCAGACTTTAAGGCATAAGTCACAAAAGCGTGTATTTATAGTGATATTGTGGCTGTGTATAGCGGTGAATTTAAGCTTGGGTAGCTATGCATGGTATGTTTATTATTAATGTTTAATGCCTTTATTCATTAAAGGCATTTCACTTTCTTAAACAGTCTATTGCGCTGATTGGCTTAACTGTTTTTCATCGAGCTCTATAGTTAAAATGGTTTTTTTATCAACCGTTACCCATTTTCTATAAGTTACATAGCCCGCTTTACTTACTTCAATATCATATTTACCTGCATCTAGTTCAATTGCATCTTGATATACAGGCACTATATTCATTATCCGTACTCTAGAATCAGCTGGGTTAGTAATAACCGTAAGTGATATTGGTGCACTTTCTTCGCTCACTTGAGGGGTTGGCTCAATAACGACATCTTCAGTTTTGCTGGTTTTAGATGTTGCTGAACAGCCTGAGAGTATGAGGGCTGCAGCTAGTAAGCTTAAATTCTTCATAGGTACTCCATTAATTATAAAAACTCTAAATATGTAAAATCTTGGCGGAGTGTATGATGATATGAATGCACTCGTCGTCCTTGACTTTGTTATCTGTATTTTGATTTTAGTCTAATAGCTATGTAATCGTTATTCAATCACCACTGTGCTATTTTTGAGCAATAAATATATACTCTTTTTAAAGCATATTATCTAAAGACTGAGTAATCGCTTCACTTTTTTCAACTAAGCGCTCAGCAGCTTTATACATTCTTTTTTTCATTAAATCGTTAGCTGTGCTGATGTAACGTCTCGATAATTCTTTTCTCAACGAGACTAAAAGTGAGAAGTCATTCGGTAATGCTGTTGATTCAGACTTAATAAACTCTTCAAACTCCATTAACGCTTTATGATCTTCTATTGTTTCTAATTGAGCCGAGAAACGTTGAAACTTAGGACCATAAAACACCACTGCATCGGCACGCGGAAAGTCGGCTTGTTCGCCTAAATTAACCTTTTGCTGATACGCAGTTAATGCATTAATAGCAGACTCTCGCTGCATTAAATTTGCTAGTAACTCATCCGCTTTTTTGTTGTTTGTAAAAACGATTTTACCCACGTTTAAGAGAACTTTTTGGGTGATCACATCGTCACTTTCTATAGCGGTATTTAACGCAACAGTGAAATTATCAAGGTGAAGATCTGTTGGCTGATAACGGTAAGTTTTATCAACTTCTTTTAAGTCTGAAACTAAGTGAGCAATACTATTGGGCTGCTCTTCGTTATAACGCGACTGTTCAAGTAATAAATCGATTCTGGCTGTAATATCAAAAATAATTGATTGGCGTTCTCTAAGTACACTTTCTAATTGCATCGATAGTTTTTCTGAATCAGGGTAATAATCTAATGCGTCAGAGTAGACGGCTATGATTTTATCGAAATCTTTAAATTTACGACCTGCAATATTATTAAACTGATTAGCTTCATCATTAAAGCTCTCTAATATGCTTTGCTGGTTTGATCTTAGTAACCCTTGTTTAAGCACTTCATATTGTGGTGGAATTTGTTCAAGTTTGTTTAAAATAGTTGGCCCCTGCCAAGACATCCACGCTTCTACTTGTTGGTTAATCGCTTTGGCATTATCGAGTTGTGCCTGTAATTGTTTTGTATTATCTGAGCTTGAGTAATAATTTTGCGCAATTAAACCAATAATGGCGATACTGGCGACGCTTGCAAAAATGGCTGGCTTTAAGTTTGTTGTGAGACTTTTTAAAATGGGCTCTAATGATTCAAGCCTTTGATTCGCATTTAAAACTAATGCTTTATTTAAATTGTTCCACAAAAGAATAGGGCAGTTACTTGGTTTTTTCACTGTTGTATTTTTAGGTACTTTGTCTGCAGCAACACGGTTAAATGGATGTTTACTACTGAGTAGTTCATAGGCAATACAGGCAAAAGAAAAAACATCGTCTTTTACTGATGCTTCACTACCCTTTAATTGCTCAGGACTTGCATATGTTGGGGTGTAGCCGCCAATAGTTGCCAGTTCACTGTCATTTTTTACAGCGTATTGATCGTCTAAGCTTTTGTGTTTGGCAATACCAAAGTCAAGCACCTTAAGGTTGCCGTTAGAGTCAAAAATAATATTTGAGGGCTTAAGGTCGTTATGAATTACGCCTCGCGAGTGGGCATAAATTAGCGCATTGGTTAATTGCTCTAAAATAATTTTTGCTTTTTTAAACGCTAAACCTGAGGGTTTATTACGTTTAATAATTTGTTCCAGTGTTTCCCCTTCAATTAACTCCATAGTGACATAATATAAATCGCCATCAGAATCTGCTGAGTACACTTTTACAATACTTGGGTGGGAAAGTTGCTGTGTTTTTGCTGTTTCATCTTTTAGTAATGAAATAGCTTCTTCAGAGCTTGAAAATTCTTCCTGAAGTACTTTAATTGCTACTGTGGCTTCTGAGCGATTACTGCTTTCTAAAAAAGTATCGCGCGCCCGATAAATGTAGCACATACCGCCTTGGCCAATCAGCTCTTCAATTAAGTAGCGGCCAGATATTTTTTTGCCAAGTAGGTTTTGCTTGCGAATGTTTGACGTTTTTTTTGTGTTTGAGTCTAGGGAAGCAATCTGAGTTTTATCGTTGTGATCATTAGTACTACTCATAAAAAATCCTTTTATTGTGTTAAGTTAAATAATTACAAAGGTAAATATTCTCTGCTTATCTATCAATTTTCCCTCTGATATGAGTATGTATTTTACAAAAATATACAATTATAGCAATGCCTGAGTGACATATTGTTGTTGGTAAATTTCCCTTACTATATATTGAAAAAGTCGGTTTAAAGCTAGAAGGGGTCTCTAAACAGGCTGTTTTTGGCCTAGTTATAAAGCATTACGGTAAAATCTTTCATCGCTGTGTAATGTGTTTATCAAACATCTTGTTTTAGAGACAAAATCAAGAGCGCAATATTTTCTTGTGTTAATTTCAATGTTGACAATAGTTTCGCTTCTACTTTATCCTGTTCACAATAACGATATAAGGGACTGACTTATCAAATGGAACTGATACTAAACATCACTAGTTATCACAGACTTTCGCCTGAAATAGAAGCCACTAAAACTGTAACAGATTCATTAACTTTTGGTCGCTCTGAAGCGTGCGATTGGCATTTACCCGATCCCGAAAAAATAATCTCAAGTAAACACGGTATAATAGAAAAAGAAGGTGACTCTTTTTACGTATACGATAATTCAACTAATGGATTATTTATTAACTTTGCTGTAGCGCCGCTTGGTCAAGGCAACAAACAACGTTTGTCAGACAGTGACGTATTAACCATCGGCGATTTTCAAGTCAATGTTGTGCTAACATCAGATCAACAAGCTGATGTGAGTAGTTCTGCTCCAAGTCATTTTCAATCAGTAGATACTTTCGCTACGCAAAACTCTCAACCGGCTGAGCAGTCTATACCTTCATTCGATGACTCGATTATGAATGAGTCGATGCCTGAGATATCAGTGACTGCGCAACAAACAACAGATAATCATATTCCTGAAGACTGGGATGAATTAACGCGCCTTATGAATACCGATGACTTTGACATTGGCAATAATGTTAGCAATTCATCAGCACCTGTTGATACTCCTGCGCCTGCGCCTATTCAAGAACCTCCTCGTTCAAATAGCCACGCTAATGAGCACAAACCTGACAAACAGTCTGCACCAATAAAGAGCGTAGTTCAAAATGACAAGGCGTTATCTGATGCGTTTTTAAAAGGGTTAGGGATTAAAGATGAGCTTAAAAATTCGTTAGATAATGAAAAACTGTGGTTTGAAATGGGCCAAGGGCTTAATTTATTACTCACTGAGCTTATGGAATCTTTACGTCAACGCGCGATTGTAAAAAACAAATTAAGATTGAATCATACGATGTTTCAGGCTGAACAAAACAATCCATTAAAATTTTCTGCCAATATTGATGACGTTATTCAGAACTTGTTCATAAAAAATAGTGCAAGCTTTCTGTCTTCGAATGAATCTATTAAAGAAAGCTTTATAGACACACGTAAGCATGAGCATGCTTTACTCGCTGGTGCAGATGGTGTGTTAAAAGGGATGTTATCGCAGGTTTCTCCCATGCAAATTAATCAACAGGCAAACGATAATTCTAACGTGTTAAAAATTATCCCTGGTCAAATAGAGTCTAAATGCTGGAAGTTATATCAAAGTTTATATGATGATATTTCTCAGGAAGTGAACACTAAAGGCGCCATGGCAATGTCTGATGATTTTTTAAAGGCATATAACGATCGAATCAAAGAAACGCACTAGAAAGGAAAGTAAATAATGTACAAAGTTAAGCTCTACTTATTGAGTTTTAGTTTACTATTTTTGGTTATGGGATGTACTACGATGAATAAAATCGTACCTCCTTCTACCGATCTGATCATTAATGTATCTAAAAATGTTAATCCAGATACGTCAGAACGTCCTTCTCCAGTGGTAATGAAAATTTTTGAGCTTAGCTCAAGAACTATTTTTGACACGCAGGACTTTTTTAGCTTGTACGACACACCAGAAAAAATCCTCGGACCTGACTTATTAAAAAAAGATGAATTAGAACTTCAGCCTGACTCAATACAACAATATAAAATGAGCCTTAATCGTAATACTCGTTACGTTGGGGTTGTTGTTGCTTATAGAAATATAGATCAAGCAAGGTGGAGAGCGGTTATAGAAGTTGACCCTACCGGCTATGACGATATCAATGTTAATGTAGAAGCAATTGCGACATACATGAGAGAGCAATAAAAAAGGATTTTTAAAAATGGGTGATAACACTCGTGTTGCTTGGACTGAAGGAATGTTTTTAAGACCTCAGCACTTTCAACAAGCAGATAAATATATTTCTAATGTTATCAAGCAAGTATGCAGTGGCAATCTTGCTGATCCGTGGGGAATAATCGATATAAGTATTGATAATGAATTGCTTAACAGCGGGCAGTTTGCTGTAGACGCATTATCAGCAATCACTCCAGATTTATTACCAATAGATATGCCTCAATCAACATCATTACCTGAACCGCTAGTGGTTAATAAAGATGTTTTTGATGAGATTGTTTATCTTGCTATCCCTGCGCTAAAAAATAGCGGGATTAATATATCTTCAGCCGACGATAACACCGTTACTCGGTATAAGCTCAATGACTTGTCAGTGAGTGATGATTTATTAGGGGCACAATCTCAGGAAATTATTCAAGTTGCGAAAGTGTATAGCAAATTGATGCTGTCTTCTGATGATCATTCAGGCTATATCGTATTACCTTTAGCTAGAATTATAGATGTGAGTAGTGAAGGGCAAATAAAGTTAGATGCTAAGTATATTCCTCCTTCTTTAAAAGTAGGGCAATGTAAACCTTTATCAGGGCTGGTCAGAGAAATTGGCTCAATGATTAAGCAGCGCGCTGAAAGTATAGCCGCTAGGCTCAGTCAAGGCTATGCAGGGAGTACCTCAGTTGCAGATTTTATCATGCTGCAAACACTAAATAAGTATGATGCGATATTTAATAACTTGCTTAGTGTCAATAGCTTACACCCTAATGTGTTTTATAGTCGTTTAATTGAGCTTGCGGGCGAGTTGTCAACTTTCAGCACAGCTAATAAGAGGGTACCTAAATTACCTAATTATGATCATACTAATTTAGGACAGGTATTTAATGAAGTGGTTAACTTTTTATACCAATCGTTAAGCCATGTTATTGAGCAAACAGCAACTGAAATTAAACTTGAGCAAAGTAAATTTGGTATTTCTTTTGGTGCGTTAAAAGACAAGTCAATTCTCAATTCAGCTCAATTTGTTTTAGCAATCAAAGCAAGTGTGCCACATGAAGAATTAAGAAAAATTCTGCCTTCGCAAATAAAAATTGGCAGTGTAGAAACTATTCGAGATCTGGTAAATAACCAAATTCCAGGTATTACGATTAGCAATTTACCAACAGCACCAAGACAAATTCCTTATCATGCTGGTTTTCATTATTTTGAATTAAATAGGCATGGTGAACATTGGGATAAATTACGTTCCAGCGGGGGAATTGCTATTCACCTATCAGGAAATTACCCAGAGCTACAACTAAGCCTTTGGGCGATAAGAACTTAACTTTTTAAAAGGAAGAGTTTCAATGGACGAA
Organism: Pseudoalteromonas sp. US3C1013; assembly: GCF_048401115.1. GTDB lineage: Bacteria > Pseudomonadota > Gammaproteobacteria > Enterobacterales > Alteromonadaceae > Pseudoalteromonas > Pseudoalteromonas undina. The sequence continues at coordinate 250,592 of NZ_CP183076.1, forward strand.
ACCATTATCAAACCTCGCCCAGGTCGATTAGGGCGAAATACGCCAAGTAGTAATCCGGCACAAAATGATGCTGATAAAACAGTGATGTCGGTCGAGCCACCTTCTTCAAAGCCATTAGGTAGTAACAAAGTATCGATATTTAAAAATCCTTTGTTAGAAGCAGCAACCGATTGTTTTTCTCTTGTAATTTCAATTAATCAATCGCTTGAAATGAGCAACCTCGCAGCGCTTAAACATCGTTGTGTTGAGGCAATCAAACGATTTGAAGTGGAAGTTCGCAATCAGCACTTATCAAAAGAAGTGATCAATAATTCGCGCTATTGTTTGTGTGCCATTCTTGATGAGTCTGTATTGAACTCAAAGTGGAGTTCAATGGAATGGGCAGATGAAAGTCTACTTTCTACTTTTCATAAAGAAACATTTGGCGGTGAATATTTTTATACGTTACTTGATTCAGGCTTAGGTCAACCAGAAAGAAATCAACAGTTTTTAGAGTTGCAATATCACTGCTTAAATTTAGGGTTTAAAGGTAAATATCGCCTAGGTGCCGGTGGTGATACAAAAATCGAAGAATATCGTTCACAACTTTATCATTTATTAAACCAACTTAATGGGCCAATTAACAACAAGCTGTCTCCAAACTGGAAGCAAAGAGTAGCAGCCGGTGTTGAACTGAGAAATCAAGTTCCGCTATGGGTCATATTTTCTGTATTGGGGCTAATATTATTGATGATCTATTTATCAATAAATATGAAACTAAATAATGATGTTGTTGCGATTAATGAAAAGCTAGCTGGTATTCACCCCTTAGCAGTCAACCAGACGGTTGATAAAAAAGATCAGCAATTACGTGTCCTTGAACAGTTGTTGCAAACAGAAATTAAAATGGGGATTGTTGCCGTTGCTAAAACCTCCGATGGGATCCGCATTACAATCAACAGTGAAAACTTGTTTAAGCAAGGAGACGCGCAACTTCTCCCTTCATTCCAGCCTATTTTAGAAAAGTTAGCGTTAAGCCTAGAAGGAACTAAAGGGCGAGTCCTCATAACAGGTCATACAGATGATTTACCAATTAGTACTGATACGTACCCTTCTAATTGGCATCTATCTTTAGCCAGAGCAACACAAGTTGCTAATTTAATGGCTAAAAGCACCAACTTGAGCGGTCGTCTATGGCCAGAAGGAAAGGGCGCAGCAGAGCCTATCGCCAGCAATTCAGATTCAGCTTCTCGGTCGTTAAACCGCAGAATTGAAATCGATCTATTATTTTAATGAGGCTGTAATGAGTTTCTCACAAAAATTTAAGAAAATAACCTACGCACTAACGTCTCGAACCGCTATGTTAATTATCGGTTTTTTAGCCTTATCATTATTAATTTGGTTTGGTGGTCCTTTAATTGCAGTGGCCGATTATGTTCCGCTTGCCGGTGTCGCAGCAAGACTATTAACTATTTTATTGATAGTACTCGTTTTTTCAGTAACCAAAATTTATCGCCTTATGCAGCAAAGCAAACGTGATGAAAAAATGGCAGATGAGTTAATAGATAATAACGATGCAAACAGTAGTGAAGTTAACGAAGAAATAACCACTCTAAAAACCAGAATGAATGAAGCCATAGATTTACTCAAAGACGTAAAACTATTTAAAGGTAAAAATATATACCAATTGCCTTGGTATATTATGATTGGTCCACCTGGCGCAGGTAAAACAACGGTTATTCATAACTCAGGCCTAGATTACCCATTAAAGGATAAGCTTGGGGTTGATTTAGTGCATGGTGTTGGTGGTACGCGCAATTGTGATTGGTGGTTTACCAATAAAGCGGTTTTAATCGACACCGCAGGGCGTTATACAACGCAAAGTAGCCACGCTAAACACGACTCTAGAGCATGGGAAGGCTTTCTCGGCTTATTAAGAAAGCATCGCCCATTACGCCCTATAAATGGGGTAATGATCAGTATGGGGATTTCTGAACTTATGAGTCAGACCAAAACTGAGCGAAATCTTCATGCGCGTGCTATAAAACAACGCCTTCAAGAATTACAAAACCAGCTTGGTATGACATTTCCCGTTTATGTTATTTTTTCTAAAGTAGATTTAATTGAAGGATTCAGAGAGTTCTTTGGCGAACTTACTGAGGAAGAATGTGAGCAAGTTTGGGGGATCACCTTTGAGCTTGATTTAGATAAAGATACCCAAGTCGATGCATTCAATAAAGAATTCCACGCTTTAATTTCTAAACTTACAGAGATGTTGAACCGTCGATTGATCAATGAGCGTAATGAAGCTATTCGAGCTAAAATCTTTGAGTTCCCCAGACAGTTACGTGTGTTACAAGGCGTTGCAGATGACTTCTTAAAAGAGATTTTTACTCCTAACGCTTATGAAGAGTTACCTATGTTTAGAGGCGTGTATCTAACCAGCGCCACTCAAGAGGGTACCCCTTCGAGCTTTTTAAATGATGCAAGTGCAGATAAAACCGATTACATAAACCAATCTAAAAGCTTTTTTATTAAAAACGTTTTAGAGAGCGTTATTTTCCCTGAGCAAAACTTAGCAAGCACTAACAAACACCATGATAAACAGAATAAGTGGCTTCGAATTGCTAGTGTGTCACTTGCGTGTATTGCTTTGTTCGGTTTTTCAATTTCTTGGTATTTCAGCTTTGCGTGGAATAGCAACTTAATTGATGCAACAGATGAAGCAGTTGCCACGTACCAAGAACTAGACTCATCTTCTTTTGATAGAAATAATCTACTGGTACTAAATGACAGACTAAATGCATTAAGAAACTTGCCAGCAACCAATGCTCAGTTAATTGATCCTGAAGATGCATCTTCAGTTGGCTTTAATAAGCTTACTGAAATTAAAGAGTCTTCTGCTAATGCTTACAAACGTTCTTTGCAAACCTATTTAGAGCCCTTCATTGCAAACACGTTAATAAAGGAAATGGAGGATCACCCAGAGCATCTTAGCTATTTATATGAAACGCTCAGATGCTACTTAATGCTATTTAAACCTGAATATTTTGAAAGTGAAGATATTTCCGTTTGGTTTAGTGCATATTTAGATAGAAATTTGCCTGGTGATTTGAACATGCAGACGCGTAATGAGTTGATGAATCATATTGCTGCGTTGTTAAAAGAGGGCGTAACACAAACCGAAATAGATAATCAGGCGGTTCGCGTAGCTCGTGCAGAACTCACTAAACTACCGATTGCAGAAAGAGCATACCAGCGACTTCAAGCTGATTTTCTTGATAGCAGTATTCCGCCTTTCAGATTAACCGATATTATTAGCTTTGAAAGTGCGCAAAAATTTACTTTTCGTAATAATGGTGATTTAACGCGCAGTATTCCGGGGCTATACACTTTTAACGGTTTTCATGGCATTTTTAATATTGAAAAAGGAAAAATGCTTGGCAACTTAATGGCCAGTAGCTGGGTGTATGGTCAAGAAGCCTCTGGCACGTATGATATTTCTAAAGCAGAGATAGAAAAGAAGCTAGAGCAACGTTACTTTCAAGATTATATCTATTATTGGCAGTCGTTTTTAGATGACTTGAGTCTTAATCAATACAGCTCACCTGCTGAGGGTGTGAATATTACTGATGTATTAGCAGGCTCAGAAGCGCCAATAAAAAATATCATCAATGCAGTTAAAAAGAATGTTCAACTAACTAAGCTACCTGTTTCTGAAAATCAAAAAGTCGCAGGGGATATTGCGGCTAATGCAGCTAAAGTTGCGATGCAAACGAAAGCAAATCGAATCAAACGCTTCTTACCTGACGAAGCGCCTAAGTTTGAGGTACAGCTACCGGGCTATCAAGTCGAAGAGGCGTTTGAAGATATTATCGATATAGACATTCAGCAGCTTGATAATATTCAGAAAAACTTAAGAGAGTTGAATATTTATCTAACTAAACTTGATAGAGGTGATCAGCTTAAATACTCAATTAAAGATCAAATAAGTGGCAAGAGTAAACCGAGTTTTATTCGCCAATTAGAGTACCAAAGTAGTGATTTGCCTTATCCGTTTAATAGTTGGTTGCTTGATATAAGTAGAGATACTAGCAACATCACCAAAAATAGTGCTAACAGACATTTAAATGAAATTTGGAAAAGCAAAGTGTTGCGCGAGTATAACGCGGCAATTGTGGGGCGTTACCCATTTGCTCCGCAGGCAGAAAAAGAAGTCAGCATTAAAGACTTTACTCGCTTCTTTGGCCCCAATGGCACCATAGATAACTTTTTTAATAGCTATGTAGCTCCGAGTGTGGACATGAGCTCTAGCCCGTGGAAATTTGAAAAAGATATTGGTATTAGCAATAACACCTTAAAAATGTTTGAGCACGCTTTCAAAATTCAAACCGCATTTTTTGAACGTGGTAGTGACACACCCCGAATTGAGTTTGGCTTACGTACTTTTAATTTAGATAAAACGGTATCTAGTTTAATGATTGAAATTGATGGCCAGTCAATGATTTACCGTCATGGTCCACTCAAAGTTACAAACTTTGTATGGCCTGGCGCCAGTGGCCAAAGTAAAACTCGCGTTGTGTTTACACCGCCAAACGGTGGGCGTTCAATTAACACGACTTATCAAGGCGAGTGGTCACTTTATCGAATGCTAGATGAGCTCAGTGAAAAGCGCAGCAAAACACGTCAAGATCTAGAGTTACATTTCTCTTTGATGGGGAACAACGCAAAAGTAGAATTACTGCCTAGCTCAATCAGGCATCCGTTTTGGAACAGCAGTGTAGAGAAGTTTTCATGTCCGACCCGATTGTAGATATTGGTTATCTTGGCAAGGTGCCTTGTTTAGGCGACTTTGTTCAAGATAACGTAACTAAAGAGTTTTCAGAGCATTGGGAGCAATGGTTACAAGCTGCCATTGCTGTGAGCAAAGAGCAACTTGGTGATGTTTGGCAAGAAAGCTACCTAACAGGCCCTGTTTGGCACTTTGCCTTAAGCCCCAATATTGTGGGTGATACTGGCATTATGGGTACGTTATTGCCCAGTATGGATGCAGTAGGAAGGCACTATCCACTAACAGTAACTCGTGCAACTCATATTGCTCCGGTTGATGTGCTTCATTCTGGTGTTTTTTCATTAGAGTACGAAGATGCTGTTCTTAAAGTACTTGATGGCTCTGTGGATTTGTTCTCTTGGCGAAAAGAACTAGCCAGTACATTAAGTGAAGTTGCTGCAAATAAAAAGCAAGTAAGTTATGCCAATTCAAAAGATAAAAACAAGCAAGCAGTCGCACTAGAGTTTTCAGGCACAGAGTTAAGCGATCATATATTACAAGATGCCATGCATGCGATTTTACATAAAAAGTATGGTGATTACAGTGTTTGGTGGACTCATGGTTCTTGCAATATTAAGCCTATGGTACTGATCACTTCAGCTTTGCCGCCGGTTAATCAAGTAGCCGCTATGCTAGATGGACGTTGGAAGCATTGGGAATGGAATTACACACAGGTAAAGAATAGTGATTAGTAATTTAAGTACAAGTTATGCCATTACTCATAGAGGTGCAGTGAGGCAGCTTAATGAAGATGCGCACGTGGAAATTAACAGCCATAACTTATGGGTCGTGGCTGACGGAATGGGTGGGCATGAAGCGGGTGAAGTTGCTAGTCAGTTAGTGGTTGATGTGATTAGAACTACCGTTGAAAAGCTAAGGCTAGAAGACTTGACCGTAAGTCATATTGTTAGCGCCATAGAAGATGCAAATAAGCAACTAACTCAATATAGCGCTGAATACTTAAGCAATAAAACAGCAGGCAGTACGGTAACAGCTTTGTTTGTTAAGAATGAGCGCTATTACATATTATGGGCTGGTGACAGCAGAGCTTACTTATTACGCAATGGTAAACTAAAGCAAGTTTCTCGAGATCATAGTCAAGTTAATGACTTAATCGACGAGGGAATGATTTCTGTTGAAGAAGCTAAAAACCATCCATTATCTAACGTTATTACTCGTGCTGTGGGCGTAATGGATGATGTGAAAGTTGATGTAATTGAGGGTGAGATAAACAAAGGCGATATCTTTTTATTATGTTCAGATGGCCTTACCGGTGAATTATCAGATGAAGACATATGTTTGTCATTAGAGCCCAGTAGTATTATTGATTCAGGAATGGCTTTAATGCATTCCTCGTTAGTCAGAGGTGCTAAAGATAATGTGACTTGTATTTTAGTGAAATATGATGATGTAGATGCCAATCAATCGATACAATCTTGCAATATACAAGATGAGGCAACGATTCCATTGTTCACTAAGTAGCTGATTAAGCCTGTTTTAGTATATTTAAGAAAAAAAATTGTAAATATATCAGGAACAAAAAAACTGTTATTTCAATTATTTATAAAATAACATTAGCCAGCTTATCGGCACAATGGCGCTGAAGCTTGTAATTTAATTTAAAGAATGTAATATTATTCACGCTCTAAGCTTTAGAGAATATGGATAATATTTAGGACAATGGAATGTTTTTATTTGAAGAGTATATTTCCCCTATTTCAGATACTGAGTTTGCAGGTAGTGATCCGCGCTCAGATGTCTCTCCAACGTCTACTTACTACGCCTTAAAAGATTTAAGAAACCAACTTCGTGCGGCTGAAAGAAATGCGTTAGTCGATGAAGAAGGAATTGCTTCGCTTTCTCGAGATTGGATTCCGTTACTTGAGCAATGTAGTGAGGCAATTAAAACCGAAAGTAAAGATATAGAATACCTAGCATGGCTAATTGAAGGCTTATGCCGCGTTCATGGCTTTAAAGGCATTGCGTTTGGTTTTAGTGTTGCTAAGCACCTTTTGGAACATCATTTTGAGTCACTTTATCCAACACTTGATGACGGTGATGAAATTTCAGACAAAGTGTCTGCATTAGTTGGCTTAAATGGCAGTGCTGGTGAAGGTACGTTAATTATTCCAATTAAAAGTATATACATGACAGACAGTGTCAGTATGGATCCTTTTTCTTTTTGGGAATATCAGCAAGGTTATGACATTTCACGTTTAAGTGATGAAAAACGCGAAAAGAAGATAACCCAAGGTGCCGTTGATTTTGAACAGCTTGAAAAAAGTGCAGCCGAAACTAGTACCGAGTTTTTTGTATCTTTAAAAAATGATATTGAAGACGCGATAGAAAAGTTTGCCGCTTTGAGTGAGGTTATGGACGAGGTAACGGGTGAGCCGCAACCTACGTCTAATATTAAACAAGCATTAGAAGTGAGCTTAGCTGCGGTAAACCATGTTGCAGCAGATAAACTTGAAGCAGCACAAATTGCATTAGATAAGGCAAATGCTGAGCCTGAAGAGGAAGCGGTTGAAGATGCGAGTGAAGCAGACGCAGCGCAACCTAAAAAGCGTGTCAGTGATGAGATTGATTCGAGAGAAAACGCAATAAAAAAACTTCAAGAAATTGCGACATTTTTCAGAAAGACTGAACCTCATTCACCAATGTCTTACACGATAGAACAAGTTATTCGATGGAGCGAATTATCGCTACCTGAGTTATTAAATGAGTTAATTACAGATAGTGATGCTAGGACTGGATACTTTAAGTTGTCTGGCATTAAGATCAGCGAAACTGAAACATAGTAAAAGGAGTTCTCAATGAGTATCCATGATAAGTTAAAACGAGTTCGTAAACCAAGAGTACATATCACTTATGATGTGGAAACTGAGGGCGCGGCAGTAAAAAAAGAATTACCCTTTGTAGTAGGTGTAATGGGTGATTTTTCTGGTGATAACACAGAAGCACTTAAACCACTAAAAGATAGACGTTTTATTCAAATTGATCGTGATAACTTTAATGATGTTTTAAAACGTATGAGTCCTTCTCTGCGTTTAAAAGTAGACAATACATTAACGGATGATGGTTCTCAGTTTGAAGTTAACTTGAACTTTAAGTCGATTGACGATTTCGAGCCTGCTGCGGTTGTAAACCAAGTAGAACCTTTACGCAAATTGATGGAAACGCGCAACAAGCTGCGTGACTTGATGACCAAGATTGACCGTTCAGAAGAGCTTGAAAATGTACTCGAAGAAGTATTAAGCAATACAGCAAGCTTAGACTCGATGGCTAAAGAACTTAACTTAGAGGAGACTGATAAATGAGCACTGAACAATTAGCAACAGAATCAGAATCGGTATCAGAAGTTAGTTCTTCACTATTAGAGCAAGCAATTGGTGCGACTAAACAAACAGAGTCGAGCCGTGCTGAAGAGTTACTAAAAACATTAACCGAAGAAGCATTAAAAGGCACAGTTCAATGGAATAAAAACATGACTGTGACGTTTAATGAAGCTATTCAGTTAATCGATCAAAAAATCTCCAAACAGCTAAGTGTGGTGATGCACTCGGATGAGTTTCAAAAACTTGAAGGCTCATGGCGCGGTTTACATCACTTAGTGATGAATTCTGAAACAAGTTCTACATTAAAAATTCGTGTTTTAAACATGAAGAAAAAAGAGTTACATAAAGACTTAAGTAAAGCCGTTGAGTTTGATCAAAGCCAAACCTTCAAGAAAATTTACGAGTCTGAATTTGGTACTCCAGGTGGTGAACCATATGGCACTATCGTAGGTGACTTTGAATTTACTAATCACCCTGAAGATGTTGAGACATTGAGCTTAATGTCTAATGTGGCAGCAGCTGGCTTCTGTCCATTTATTGCTGCCTCTTCACCGTCTTTATTTGGTTTTGATAATTGGGAAGAGCTTACTAAGCCACGCGATTTAGAAAAAGTATTTGAATCATTAGAATACACTAAATGGCGCTCATTTAGAGACAGCGATGATTCACGCTTTGTATCACTTACTATGCCGCGTTTCCTTTCGCGTTTACCTTATGGTGCAGCGTCAAAACCAGTTGAAGAGTTCAACTACGAAGAGTTTGAAGTTGAACCAAAAGACGGCCGTTCAGTGAGCACTGATAATGGTGATTACTGTTGGAGTAATGCAGCATACGCTATGGCAACTAACATGACCGCTGCGTTTTCTCAATACGGTTTCTGTACTGCTATTCGTGGTGCTGAGGGCGGCGGTAAAGTGGAAGGCTTACCGACTCACATATTTACTAGTGATGATGGTGACCCAGATCTTAAGTGTCCAACAGAAATTGGCATTACAGATCGTCGTGAGGCAGAGTTAAGCCAGTTAGGTTTCTTACCTTTATGTCACTATAAAAATACTGATTATGCTGTTTTCTTTGGCGGTCAAAGCTGTCAAAAACCAAAAATTTATTCAACGCCTGATGCCACGGCTAACGCTGCTATTTCAGCTCGTTTACCATACTTAATGGCAACTTCTCGCTTTGCGCATTACTTAAAAGTGATGGCACGTGACAAGATTGGTAGCTTTATGGAAGCTGAAGACGTTGAATCATGGTTAAACCGTTGGATCCTGTCATATGTAAATGCGACAGAGGGCGGTGGTCAAGACATCAGAGCACGTTACCCTCTTGCAGATGCAAAAGTATCTGTGAAAGAGATCCCAGGTCAACCTGGTGCCTACAACGCTGTTGCTTGGTTGAAACCTTGGTTACAAATGGAAGAATTAACGTCTTCTTTACGTCTTGTAGCTAAAATCCCAGAGATCGGTTAATAATACCGCTCTCTCGCATTAAGGATGATGCAATAGAATGAATCACGAAGAGTTTTCATTTATAAATCAAGACTTCACTTTTCAACAAAAGTCACAGTCTCGAATTAGTGATAATGACGCTTTGCTCGATAGGTTTTTAAATGAAAAAAACCTAGATAAAGCGTTATTGTTATGGCTTGAAGGCTCTTCTGATTCTCCCCTTTCTTGGAATAAGGAGTCTTTAAGTCCTTATTTACAACGTGTAATTATTGAACTCGATCAGCTTATTTCATCGCAACTCAACCACATAATTCATGCTAATAGCTTTCAACGTTTAGAAGCTAGCTGGCGTAATCTATGGTGGTTATTATTACAAACAGAGCAACAAGACAAAGAAAAAAAAGTAAAAGTTAAATTGCTCAATTGTGATTGGTCAACGCTCTCAAAAGATGTGAACAAAGCGATTGATTTTGATCAAAGTATGTTTTTTCAGTTACTTTATCAAAACGAGTTTGACAGTGCCGGAGGCGAGCCTTTTGGTATTGTAATTGGTGATTACGAAATTAGTAATGGTTGCTCAGCAGGCACTATTTACAACGATATTGATACCATAAAAGAGGTATCAAGAACGGCAGCGGCTGCATTTTCTCCTTTTATATGTTCGGCTTCGGCTAATTTATTTGGTGCTGATAGCTTTTCAGATTTAGGTTATTACTCTGATTTATTTAATCAGTTTGAACAACCTGAATATATAAAATGGCAAAGTTTTAGAAAAATGGAAGAAGCGCGCTTTATGGGCTTTACATTGCCTCATGTGTTAGTCAGGCCGCCTTATGTTAATGATGGCAAACGCCATCAAGATTTTTACTTCAAAGAACAAATAAAAAATCCAGAAACAGATATGTTATGGGGCAGTGCAGCGTATCAATTTGTATCAACAATAATTAGAGCTTACTGCGACAGCGGTTGGTTTGGTCACATTCGTGGTATAGAGCCAGGTAAAGTCTCTAAGGGATTAGTAACAGGGCTTGCTCGTGATAGCTTTGCGAATGATACCTATCAAAAAGAGGCAAAACCGCCACTTGATTTATTAGTAACCAGTAAGTTTGAAAAGCAATTTTCTGAGCTCGGTTTTATCCCAGCTTCTTCGGTTACAAATACGGAACATATCGTTTTTTACAGTAATGCATCGGTTCAAAAAACAAAAAATTACGACTCAAGTGCTGCCAATATCAATGCGCGCTTATCGTCTATGTTGCAATACATTTTATGTGTATCGCGCTTTGCGCACTATTTAAAATTATTAGCCCGAGATCGTGTCGGGTCTTACAGCACAGCACAGGCCTGTGAGAGAGATTTACAAGCGTGGATCAATAACTACACAACCGCGTCAGACTCCGCGTCTGAGCATATTAGAAGCAAATATCCACTGAGTAATGCAAAAATAAAAGTAAGTGAAAATAAAGCAAACCCGGGGCATTACTTTTCGGTTTTGCAGTTACAGCCCCACTTTCAGTTAGACCAAATGGTCTCGAGTATTAAGTTAATAACAGAGCTCAGTCCTCATCATAAAATAAAGGAATAGTCATGAAAAAAATACACAGTTTAATTCGCGAGGGAAAACTTGCTGATGCTTTATTATGCTGCGCTACCGAGTTGCAAGATGAGCCTTTAAATTTTGACATTAGAAGTATTTATTCTGAATTACTTTGCATTAATGGCGAGCTTGAAAAAGCAGACAAACAACTCGACTTTATGGTGCAAAAGAACCCAGAGTTTGCTGTAGGTGCAGTTAACCTTAGACATTTAATTCGTGCCCAGCAATCGCGCGTAGATTTTTATCAAGGTAAGGGGATTCCTAAACTTTTTCATGAAGCCAATGAGCTAGATACCTTGTTTTTAAAAATGCATGTTGCTTTGCTTGAAGGTGAAACATCTGAAGCAGCTAGTCTTGCACAACAAATGGAAGCGCTTCGCTTGGAGAGTGTTGAAGACGAGCAATCAGCAATTCGAGATTTAGATGATAGCTTAAGTCCTTATTTAGAAGTGCTAGGCACGAATGGCGAGTTTTACCTGGCTAACTTTAATGAAATTGAAACATTAAAAGTAGAACCTGTAACGTCATTATTAGAGGGTATTTGGTTACGCGTTGAAATTACTATTAAAGACGGCCCATCGGGTACCGCTCACTTGCCACTAGTTTACTCAAACTCAAATACAGATCTAGAAAAGCTAGGCCAAGTATCTGATTGGGAAGAACTTCAAGACGAATTTATTATAGGTAAAGGAATGAAAATGTTGTTTGTCAACGATGAAGCCATCACTGTTCCAAACCTTAAAATAAACGTCCTAGAAACAGCTGAGTAAGCATAGTAAATAATTATGATAGAGCATAAGCAGCAGCTTCAAGCATCCATTTTAGATAGGCTCATTGACGATGAGCCAGACTTTCAGGATGCCCCATCTCGTACTGAGGGGATCAGCATTAGTGAGCTGAGAAAAAATGTGCGCAGAGACATAGAAGCGCTGCTAAATGCGCGAATTCAATGGCACACGTGGCCAGCACAATATGCGGAGTTAGCAACATCCTGCTTATCGTATGGTTTACCTGACTTTTCGAGTATGTCGGTGAGCTCTCACGAAGGGCGGGCACTGCTATGTGAAACCGTTAGAAATACAATTTTGAAATTTGAGCCTCGGTTCATTGAAGTTGAGGTATTTACTGACGATGAAGTACCCGTAAATAGAGTATTAAACTTGCGAATAAACGCTTTACTATATGCAGATCCAGAGCCAGAGTTTATTAGCTTTGACTCTGAAGTTGAGCCTGTGAACTTAGGGATGAAGATTATAGAGGCTTCTTTATGAACGATGAGTTATTAAAATATTACAATCGTGAATTGGCGTTTGTTCGTCATATGGGTAAAGACTTCTCTGAAAAATACCCTAAAGTTGCAGGGCGATTAAAGCTAAGCGATGATCATATTGAAGACCCTCATGTATCTAGATTAATTGAATCGTTCGCATTTTTAACGGCTAATATTAGGCAAAAGTTAGATGATAGCTTTCCTGAGCTTACTGATGCTTTATTAGGGCAAATGTTACCTGACTATCAAGCGCCTATTCCTTCAATGTCGGTGGTTAAATTAGAGGCTGAAAACCTCTCAACCACGGGAGTAGTCATTCCAAGAGCGAGTGAAGTTGAAACAAATGTTGAGTCAATGAAGCAATGTAAGTTTCAAACCTGTTATGAAACTTACTTATGGCCTGTTGAAATTACCAGTGCGCAATTTGATAACAGTCCTTTTGTGGCACCAAAACCACGTTGGCATGAAAAAGCGAAGTCAATTTTCAAACTTGAGCTAACCGGTGAATACCCGGGTGTATCACTGGCTGAAACCGGACTGGAAAAATTACGATTATTTATAAATGGCCAATGGCATCATACGCTTAAAGTGTATGAATTATTGTTTAAGCACGCTATTGGCATTGCTTTTGATAATGGTGATGAGGGAATAAAGTACCTTTCTAAAACCCAACTTAAAGCGGTTGGCTTTGATGCAAATGAAGCGGTTGTACCGTATTCGCAGCGATCAAGTGCCGGCTATCGCTTACTCGTCGAAAACTTTACTTTTCCTGAAAAGTTTCGTTTTTTTGAACTTGAAAATATTCACTCATCGTTGCCTAAAAATTCTAATAAATGCACAGTGTATATTTATCTTGATGCTGAATCTTCAGAGCTTGAAAAGCAAGTAGACAAAGACATGTTCTTGATGGGATGTACGCCCATAATTAATATGTTTGAACAAGAATTAGAACCTATTCGCCCTGAGCTGAGCGAATACGAATACCAATTAACGCCGCGTTATATGGACTCTGAGATTTCAGAAGTAATTGGTATTTCAGAAGTAATTGCCTTTGACCATAAGGGAAATAAACAAATAGTTTGTCCGTTTTATGGACAAACGCATCCACGATACCAAGGCCATGATGATTTGTTTTGGCATATCCGCAGAGAAACCGCCTCATGGGCAGGGGGTTATGTTGAGTCAGGCACCGAATCGTTTCTATCATTGGTAGATGCACGATTTGAAAATAGCGCTATGGATTATGCTGAAGGGAACACGGTCCTAACCGTACGTGCTAATTGCAGTAATCGAAACCTCCCTGCGAGCATGCCTTTTGGAGACGATGAGTTAGGCTTATTGATGCCAGAGCGCGGCGATGTAATTAAAAAAATTAGATGTTTAATTCCATTTACTCATGCAGTTAGACCGATATTAGCCGATGCAACTCGTTGGCAATTAGTTAATCATTTAACGCTCGACGCGTTTAGTGGAGATGATGCATGTAATAAGCTTAAAGAAGTGCTACGCCTTTATGACTTTAGAGCATCTCCGCAAACAAAAGGCCTTATTGATAATATTTACCGTGTGGTTGTAGAACCCGCAACGGCTCGTGTTGTGCAAAAAGGGCGAGTAAGCTTTGCAACGGGAAGTGAAATTGAAATTACCTTCGCCAATGATGACTTTTCAGGTAGTGGCATGTTTTTCTTTGCCTCTATCCTCGATCATTTCTTTGCGCAATTTGCAGCAATTAATAGCTTTACTCGCGTTAGTTTAAGGTTAAAAGAACAAGAGCAAGTGTATTACCAATGGCCTGCGCGAGTTGGGGAAAGCCCGTTAATATGATCCAACATATTATTTCTCAAGCGTCACAAGTTGACTTTTATAAAGCAGTTTTCATTATTGAAAACCAGCTGAAAAAGCATGGCTTGGAGTATCGCTACGTAGGGTATGACAGTAGTCCAAAGCAAGAGTTAATTAAGTTTACCGCAACTCAAAAATTTGGTTACCCAGGTAACGCTATCACAAAATTAGAACAAGCAAGCTTTGAAGATGGCTTACATAAAGTCAACATGCAGATCTCTTTTATGGGACTAACGGGTTGCTCGGGCGCTTTGCCTCAATTTTATAGCGAACTAGTGATGCAGCGTCTTCGCTATAAAGATACAACTATGCGCGACTTTTACGACATGTTTAATCACCGTTTGGTGTCTTTATATTATCGAGCGTGGAAAAAATATAAACCGTCTTTAAATCATATAAATAAAGATAAAAACAAAGACCCATACACGCAAATATTAGGGCTTTTAAGCGGCGGTTATGATGAACATCAGTTGCACTTTTCAGGCCTTTATAGCCGAAAAATTCGCAATGCTTTTGACTTAAAAAGTGTACTGAGCTCATATCTTGGCTGTGATGTTGTCATTAAACAAATGATAGGTAAGTGGCACGATTTGAAGCCACAAGAGCAAACATGTTTAGCAAGTGAACGCCTTTATGAGGGACAACATGCCCGCTTAGGTGTTGATACGGTAATTGGTAAAAAGATATGGGATATTTCTTCTAATATCGAGATCCATATCAGTACCCGCGATTTTGATAAAGCAAAATCCTTGTTACCTAAAGGCAAGTTATTTGAATTAGCTAAAAAAATTGTCAAAGACTATGCCGGCAATGCTATTTCATTTCGACTTGTTATTGAGTCAGATTTTCAACAACTTGATGCGGTGCAGCTGTCAAAAAGTGAATGCCAACTAGGCGCAAATAGCTTTTTAATGGCGAGTAAAGACACCCCTAAATTTAACCCTACTAAGTTATCGTTTAAAGGATAATTAAAATTAAAAGGAACAGTGTATGTCAACGATGACATTAAACAAATTAGTTGAGAAACTAAGCCCAGATTGTAGAAAGAGCTTAGAAGCAGCGGTCGCAATTTGTAATAGCCGCAGCCATTTTACGGTTGAATTAGAGCATTGGCTGTTAGCTATGATTGAGCAGCAACTAGACGATGTTAGACTCATATTCGGTGCTTTCGATATTGATATTGATCAGGTAAAGCAAGATTTAAATCAATCATTAGAGTCATTTAAAACGGGCAGTGATTCGTCGCCTAGTCTGTCGGTACATGTTACTACTTTACTTAGACAGTCATGGTTAAGCACCAGTATAGAATTTACTGATGAGCAAATTCGAAGTGCTTACGTTATTTACACGCTCACAAAAGACGATACCTTGTCTAGTTTAGTAACGCGTTGTAGCAAGCTTTTCAATAATATAGAACCTGGACAACTACTACATGCATGGCCTGAAATTGTTGCCCAATCGCAAGAACGTAATACCACCACTGCAAGTGCTACAACACCTGCAAATGGTTCATCTAAAACACCAAGCTTAGATCAATTTACCGTCGATTTAACTGCTCAAGCAAAAGCGGGAAAAATAGACCCAATTTTAGGTCGTGATTTCGAAATACGTCAGATGGTAGATATTTTAACTAGACGTCGTCAAAACAATCCAATATTAACGGGTGAAGCGGGTGTAGGTAAAACCGCTGTGGTTGAAGGACTTGCCCTAAGAATCGCTCAAAAAGATGTACCTGCAGTATTACAAAACGTTAAGTTGCACAGCCTAGATTTGGCTTTGCTGCAAGCGGGTGCGGGCATGAAAGGTGAATTTGAAAATCGTTTGAAGTCGCTAATTAATGAAGTTAAAAACGCTGTTGATCCTGTGATTCTTTTCATAGATGAAGCTCACACTATGATTGGTAGTGGCGGACAAGCGGGTCAAAATGATGCTGCCAACTTACTTAAGCCTGCTCTAGCAAGAGGGGAGTTACGCACTATTGCAGCAACAACGTGGGCTGAATATAAAAAGTTTTTTGAAAAAGATGCTGCACTAACACGTCGCTTCCAAGTGGTTAAAGTTGAAGAGCCAACACCAGAAAAAGCGGTTGCTATGCTACGTGGTTTAGTTCCTGTGATGGAAAAACATCATAAAGTGTTTATTTCAGAGCAAGCACTTGAAAGTGCAGTGCATCTATCGCACAGATACATTACTGCCAGACAACTTCCTGATAAAGCCGTTGCATTGTTAGATACGGCATGTGCTCGTGTTGCTATGAGTCAAGCATCGACACCTAATGCGATTGAGCAGTTAATTAACAGGCTTAGTGAAATTGAAGCGCAAGTTTTAATGCTAAATCGTGAGCAAAAAACCGGTTTAGATCACAGCGAACAATTATCAGCACTTAAATCTGAATTAGTTGAGATTGAACAGCAACTGGAACCATTAAATGAGCAGTTCAATGTTGAGAAGGATATAGTTACCGAGTTAAACCAAGCGCTAGAATCGATTAACACCAACGATGCAGACTCTTCTGCTGAAGTACTTGAGCAGTTAAAAGAAAGCAAGCTTAAGCTAGCCTCGTACGAACATAATATGGTGCATTGGCAAGTTGATGAAGAGTTGATTGCACAGGTTATTTCTGATTGGACTGGTATTCCTGTTGGTAAAATGCATGAAGATGAAATTCATGGCATTTTAAATTTAGCTGAGCAAATGAAACAACGCGTAGTTGGCCAAGATCATGCGCTTGAACTTATGGCTAAAGTGGTACAAACCTCCCGTGCTCAGCTAGCAGACGAGAGTCGCCCTAATGGTATATTTATGCTGGCAGGCCCAAGCGGTGTTGGTAAAACAGAGACCGCGCTTTCACTAGCTCAAGAAGTATATGGCAGTGAAGATAACGTAACAGTTATTAATATGTCTGAGTTTAAAGAAGAGCATAAAGTGTCATTACTTCTTGGCTCACCTCCGGGTTATGTTGGTTATGGCGAAGGCGGTATTTTAACCGAAGCAGTAAGAAGAAAACCATACAGTGTGGTGCTACTTGATGAAATGGAAAAAGCCCATCCAGGCGTGCAAGATATTTTCTATCAAGTATTCGATAAAGGTACGATTAAGGACGGTGAAGGCCGAGACATCGACTTTAAAAATACCATCATTATTATGACCTCAAATGTGGGTACTGATACCACAATGAGTTTATTTGAAGATGAAGAAAGTAAGCCGAGTATTAAAGGTTTATTAAAAGCATTACAAGATGATTTATTAGGCGCATTTAAACCCGCATTTTTAGGGCGCATTAATGTTATTCCTTACATTCCGTTAAGTGATGAAATTCTGACCCAAATTGCAGCGCTACAAATTAGCAAAATCATTAAGCGTGTTAAAAAGCATTATGATGCGCAATTAACGTATAACGATGACGTGATTGAGCACATTATTGCTAATTGTCAAAATGCCGGTTCGGGTGCAAGAAATATTCACACTATATTACAGAATAAAGTACTACCACTATTGTCTGAAATTTTGCTTTCGAGCATGGTTGATGGTGAAAAAGTGACATCTATCTCATTGTTAATTAAGGATAATGAGTTTGATATTGAGCTAACTAAAGTTAATTTAAAATAACCTGTTTTTATGGTTGTTTCTTTAGTTTTAGAGCATTATAATTCGTGTGTCTTATATAGAAACATGGAATTTTTGAGACATTGTCTTCATCTAGGGAAAGGAATTCTGAAGACCTTTTCATTGCTGTTTTAGAGATAATGATTTCAAGGAATTTTGGGTAACCAAAGTAAACGAATCCACATAATGGATAATATTGTTTAATAAAAAGGAGCATTATCAAATGCAAGCAAATACATATTTAAAATACGGTTCAATCAAAGGCGAAACTACTGCCGAGTCTTTCAAAGATTTAATTACAGTTTTATCTTTAGATTGGAACGTTAGCCGTGAAATTAGCTCAGCGACTGGTACAGCGATGGATCGTGAATCTAGCTCTACTCGTCTAGGCGACGTGACTATTACTAAGCTTCAAGATAAAGCATCTCCGGATCTTTTCAAAGAAGCAACTATTGGTAAAGGTCTACCTGCTGTTTTTCATATCACTAAACAAGGTGATAAAGTTGAAGAAATCATGAAAATCGAACTTACAGATGCCATGATCTCTAGCTACTCAGTATCTGTTCAAAACGACCGTCCAATTGAAACAATCACTATCAGCTACACTGAAATGATGATGACTGTTACACCTACTGACGATCAAAACAACATCACTGCACCACTAGTATATGGTTACAGCGGTGTTAAAGGTCAACAAATGTAATATTTGTTACCCGATTGTAGCTCTGGGCTTATGCTCAGAGCTTTTTTTGATCTTCAGGATGGGAAAAGCAAGGAATGCAAAAAGCAACACAAGATAAAAACGTAATTCAAATTAGTACCCCTGTTGGTAAAGACGCCCTTTATTTAACGCGCTTCGTTGCACAAGAAGCCATGTCAGATTTGTTTGTTATGTCGGTCAATATGTACACCATAGGCCAACAAATTGCACATGAAGATCTGGTTG
Source organism: Pseudoalteromonas sp. US3C1013 (assembly GCF_048401115.1). Lineage (GTDB taxonomy): Bacteria > Pseudomonadota > Gammaproteobacteria > Enterobacterales > Alteromonadaceae > Pseudoalteromonas > Pseudoalteromonas undina. The sequence continues at coordinate 269,449 of NZ_CP183076.1, forward strand.
GCAAGCCGGTATCGATAAAGGTAAAAAATGCCGAAGGTGGGGGAGAGCGTTATTATCACGGTATTGTGAGTCAGCTTGTTTCTAACGGCAGTCGTACTGCGGACGTTGATGAACAAAAAAATTACATTGATTATCAAGCTACCATTGTGCCTTTTGCCGCTTCTATGCGTAATCGCAAGAACAGCCGCATTTTCCAAAAGAAAACAATAAAAGATATATTTGCTGATTTGTTTGGCCAACACAATGTGGCTTTTTCAGACAAAACCAGTAAAACCTACCCCAAATACGAATACTGTGTGCAATATCAAGAGTCAGATTTTGACTTTATCCAACGCTTATTACAAAGCGAAGGTATTTTTTACTTCTTTGAGCATACAAAAAGCAACCATACATTAGTTTTGGCAGATGATATCACTGCCTATGAAACGTGTGGTGAGGCAAAAGTTGTTCATTCAACTGGCCATTTAAGCGAATCTCATGTTTCGCGTTGGCAAGGCGGATTAAGCTTAGCGCCAGGCAGCTTTAAGCGTTTAGGCTACGATTTTAAACAGCCGTCGCGTTACCCTGATGCAGAGCAAGCAAATGCCGAGTTACCTACGCAATCGGTATCAGAAATTTTTGAATATACAGCAGAAGCAGAGTGTCATCCTCGCGCAGCTAATTTGGCATCTGTACAATTAGAGTCACTACAAAGAGACATGAAGCTCTCAAGCGGGCGCAGTGACTGCCGCTCATTTTCTGTTGGTAAACTGTTTAGTTTCAAAAAACATGAAGACCCACGCCTTGAAGGTAAAACCTTTGCTATTACCTCGATGATGACATCGATTGTAGTACCAAACCAATCAGGCGCTTTACAATCATCAAGTGACGAAGTGTATTCTAACCACTTTGAATGTGTGCCAAAAGACATTCCATACAGAGCGCAAGTGAGCAAAAAGAAACCGGTTATCAATGGCGTACAAACAGCCATAGTAACGGGTGATAGCGCCGATGAAATTATGATTGACCAATATGGCCGCGTAAAGGTGCAATTTGATTGGGATCGTGAAGGTAAAAAAGATTCTAAAAGTTCATGTTGGATCCGAGTTGCACAAAACTGGGCCGGCAAAAAGTGGGGCGCATTTTTCTTCCCTCGCGTAGGACAAGAAGTTTTGGTTGATTTTATTAATGGCGACCCAGATCAACCTATTATAAGCGGTGCTGTTTATAACGCAGACTTAATGCCTCCGTACGCTCTACCGGGCGAAAAAACGCAAAGCGGTATTAAAACTCGCTCAACTAAAGAAGGTGGAGCAGATAATTTCAATGAGCTGCGCTTTGAGGATAAAAAAGGCAGCGAGCTTGTGTATATGCAAGCCGAAAAAGATAAACAGCTTTACGTTAAAAACGATCAAAACGAAAAAATAGATAACGATCGTAATGTTGAAATTCTTAATAACGACAATCTTAACGTTACAAAAAACCGTATTGCCGAAATGGGTGAAAACGACACCTTAAAAGTAGGTAAAACACTTAATATTGAAGCGGGTGACGAAATAGTGATAAAAACAGGCTCTGCGCAAATTAAAATGAGCAGTAGTGGCAATATCACTATTGAAGGTACAAACATTGATATTAAAGGCAGTAATGTAAAAGTAGATGGCAGTGCCATTACCTTATCTGCTGGTGTAATTAAGTTAAATTAATGATGGAAATAGTCAATAACTTTCAATCAGGATTCAGAAACGGCATTGCAAATAACGGGCACGTTGTTTACTGCCGCTATGGTTTACCGCATTTAGTGTGTTTACCAATAAATAGGCCAGATGATCCATTATTAAGCCCTGCTTTAAGTCATTTAAAAGCTATGAATGGCTATTATGCACAGCAGTTTTTTATTCATTTAAGTGATTCACTTAATAGTGAAAATGTAATTTCAAATTTATATCAATATGCAACTCAAAGCACAGTGGCACTTGCTGATCACAGTAAAGATGAGCTAATTGAAGAAATTTCGCTATTAGTGACGACTAACAAGCTACTAGTTATTCCACTGTATGAATAGTATTTCATAAACAAGCAAAGATACGACAAGGAGTCAAAATGGGTAAACCCGCTGCTACAATTGGTCATATGCATGTATGCCCTAAAGTGACCGCTAAAGTGCCACATGTGGGTGGACCTATAGTTGCCGGCTCTGGCAATGTGTTAATAGGTGGCATGCCCGCGGCGCGCAAAGGCGACATGATAGTGTGTATTGGCCCGCCAGATAGCGTAAAAACAGGCTCGGGGAGCGTTAAAATTAATGGCAAACCCGCCGCCAGAATGGGCGATGATAGTGGCCACGGCGGAAAAATCGTTGTTGGCAACCCAACTGTTTTAATTGGTGGCTAACTTTGCTAGCGACCTATTTAAGTGATCATCAAGCACAATTACTACAAATTAGTAACGCTCAATTGTGCCCGTTTACGTGTGTAGGTCATGTTCGTTATTTAAGAAAAACCCTATTAGAAAGCTGCTGGGTAAACGCAAAAAACAATAATCAAAAAAATAATTTTGAATTGCCCACCACTGAGCAACTAGTCGAAATAATAACTAACACTAAAAACGATGAATTAGTTGCCCAAGCATGTGTTGAAGTCATGGCAAACTTGCCACAAAATAAAAATATTATATTTATAAATGAACTGCTTAATCAGCCAGCGCTGAGTGCTTTTTTTAAAATCATTATAAATAAAGTGGTTATTCAACAGCATAGCTTTAACTTAATTCGGCTATTAAATTTAAACACCTTGTTTTTTGCTTACAGTGCTGATGATGAAATTCCCCCGCAAACCCTGGTCACTATAAATCAAATTACCAGCCTTGCGCAGCACCAGGATATACAGATATTAACGGCTATTTTTGATGCACTAACTGAGCAAGCCCACCTATCCCCCATAATGTCGTTATTTTTGTTGTCATTAAATTTTGAGCAAGTAAACAGCTTAAGCAATCATGCCAGTAATACCTTATCGGTTGATCAAACACTGCATATTTTATTACAAAGCGGTTTTGTAAAACTGATTGTTTTAGCCAATTCTTTATTACAACAGGTAGAGCAACCCGCGTTAATTATTGCGCTAATAAGGCGCATGTTAGGTGATAAACTCGATCAGCTAGTGGAATACGATATTCAACGACTTGCTTGGCAAGGCGATGAAAACGCGTTAATAGATTTTCAGCAGCAGTTAAAACATAACTGGCCTAAATATGAAACCGCCATGTCGAGTTTACGATTGATTGCAGGACACCCTCTTGATGAAGTGCCTAATGCCATTTATTTATCAGCCATGGATAGCTATAGCCAAGGGGTGTTTAACTTATATCGCTATTATCAACACCTCGCTGCCAATAAAGCTCAGGACGAGGTGGTATCATGAGTGCATTTTCAATAGAGATGGTATGCTTTTCTGCCCCAAATATTAGCAGCGTAGATGCATTATTATTTGACGATAACAGTGCTGTTTTTAATGAACTGCAATGGCAGTCTTGGGATGCCTGTGTTTACGATTGCATAATTAAATCTAAAGAATTAATGGCAGAAGTCACAGACAGCACATTGCCGATGATTTGGTTACTTCCAGCGTTATCATTTAAAGATGAGCTAAAACAGTTATTAACTCAGAGCTTACAACAGTTATACCCCGCTCATAGCAATGAGCTTATTTTTCATGGTGCAACAGCCGCGCACTCTGCTATAGCTTTGGCTGGTGAAAAAAAATGGCAAAAATTTAATGTAATTGCTTTAGATGCAACCTTTAAAGCAAATAAACAGCAGCAGTTTGTTTATCAAGGTGTAGGTGGCGCGTTGGCTCTAGTTGAAATGGTGCCTTATGGGTGGTCGCAGGTAAGCCATGAAATTGCAGCATCAATTGATTTTAGCAAACATAATCAGCTAGCAGGTATGCTTACGCGATTAGCTGAACAAACAGAGAATAAGATTGATTTAATTTTTGCACCAGGAAATGGGGTAGATGATGATAGTTGGCTAAACAATTTACAGCTACTTACTAGCTTAATTGATGAGCACACATATTACGAACTACCCAATTATAAATTAGGGAAAATAGGCGCACTAGAAGGGTTGGTTAATTTGTACCAATTAACCACAAGCCCTGCAATTGTTGAGCATTTTAGTCATGCATTAATGCTTTCACAGGAGCAAGCTAAGCATCAAGGTGCAGCATCATACTTATGGATAAGTGAGGAAGTACACAGCTAATGCAAAGTAATACCGTTGTTTTACAGGGAATAAGTTACCCAATTTGCCTCGTTGCAGGTAAAGGTTCTGCGCCGTCGGGCTTTGTTGCTGTAGCAGCTAACACGCCGGAAAGTGCCAAAAATCAAATTGCGCAAGTAGGCAGTGCGCTTACTAGCGACGCAGCTAAACGTTTAGACGTTATTAACTTGCTTAACCTTGCAGGAATAAACTGTTCGCGCGGTGCGTCAGCCCGTGAAACCGCGAGTGTATTAACCCAAGCTTTGGTTGCAGGTACTATTAGTTGCTATCATCAAAAAGTTAAATCGGCTATTCAGGTAAGCGATAACACCAATAGCGGCGCAGCAGGTAAAAAGGCAAATAGTAAGAGCAGTTCAACAGCCTCAGGTAAAAGTGCCTCTCAAGCGCCGGCTAAAAACAGTGGCGGTGCAAGTAATAATACCCCAAGTGAAGAACCTATCACCAAACAAGAGTGCCGCTCTGATCCGGTTTCTATGCTTTCGGGTGAAGAAATCTTGCCGCTTATTGATTTCACCCTAGCAGGCAGCAAACAATTAATTTGGCGACGCCTATACCGCTCATCGCATGCGGATGTATGCAGTGTGATGGGTAATGGTTGGCGACATGATTTTATGGTGCAGTTAACTGAGCACTATTTACCGCCACCTAAAGTAGGCCCAAAACAAAAGGGCACCTACTGGTTAGAATACCAAGATGAGCATGGCGCTAAACACCGCTTTGAAAAAGTAAAACCGGGGCAATCGAGCTATCAGTTAAGCAGTAATTTGGCGTTGCATTACCAAACTAATGGTAAGCAAGTATTGGTAACCCCAGATGATCAACACCTTACGTTTAAAGCCGGCGAAAACTCATGGTTGCTCGAAAAAGTTATTAATGAAAAAGGCCAAAGTATTGGTTTTTATTACGATGCGAAAGAGCGCTTGCATCGCGTTGAGGTAAATAAAGCGCGTGGCTGTATTTTAAAATATAACCCGCAAGGGTTGCTGGCAAACATTTCGGCTTACCGTACAGATGATAACAACAAGCCAGTATTACTTACGCCGTTACTTGCGCAATATGATTATGATGAAAACAAAAACCTCGTTCGCGCGACCAATCAGCAAGGTGAAACAGAGCATTATGGCTATAACGCCGCTAACTTATTAACTAAGCGTACTCGTGCCAGTGGTTTTAGCCATCATTTTGAATGGGACAGTTACTCATCGAGTGCTAAATGTATAAAACAATGGGGCGATAACAACACCTATACATATCAGTTTGAATATAATTTAGACGCTGGTGAAACAACCTGTATAGACTCGCGTGGGCATAAAGAACACTTTGTACATAACGCGCAAGGTAAGTTAGTTAAGCACACCGACCCTAATGGTAATGTGTGGCAATACGGCTATAACGCACAAGGTCAAAAAATAACGGAAATAAAGCCAGATAGTAGTGAAATAAAATACAGTTATACCCCTTATGGCCAGTTAGAATCAATAACGCAGCCAGATGGCAGTGTCACAAAATTTGCTTACAACCAATTGGGTCAGCGTGTATTAACCACCTTGCCTGATGGCCAAACCATTACCCGAAAATACAGCGTAGCGGGTTTACTGCAAAGTGAAACCTTTGGCGACGGTCGCACCGTACTTTACAGCTATGACAAATTTGGCCAGCTAACCCAACACATAAATAAAGATGGTCAAGTCACTAAATTTGTATGGAACGAGCAAGGCGAGCTTTTAGCCAAACACCATAACGATGAGCTTATTCGTTATAGCTACGACAGTTTAGGCCGTGTAAATGCCACCATTAATAACGCAGGTTTGCTGACTCAATATAAATACAATGAGCACGGCCAGCTTGCGCAAACTATTGCCTTTGACGAAAAAGACCCCGAGAACAAACAGCATCAACATTTTAGTTACGATGATGCAGGGCGGTTAATTAGCTCGCAAAACAGTAAGGGTGATACTACCGAGCAACACTTTGAAGGGCTAAGCCAGCCACATTGTGTTATTCAGCCCGATGGCAGTGCACTGCATTTAACTTACGATAAAGAGCGCAACCTAACTGCCATTGAGCGCAGCGACGGCCATATATACCGCATAAGTTATGACGCAAACGAAAACCCAACGCAAGTAACTGGGTTTGACGGTACGCTACAGCAATATAAATACGATGCTTGCAACCGCTTAACCTCGGTTACACAAAGTGATAAACGCCATGTAAAAATAGAGCGTGATAAATTAGGCCGCGTGATTGCGCAGCATGCAAGTTTGGCAACCGATACTCACATCGTTAATAACGCCAATTACTACAACTATAACCTGCAAGGTAAAATTACTCGTGCGCACAATGCACAATCAACCTTAAAGCAGCAGTTTGATAAAGGCGGGCGGTTACTGTGTGCTGAGCAAGTACATAATCAGCAACAAGCGCACACTTTAAAATACAGTTACGACGACTACGGCAGAAGGCAATCACTGACCTTGCCAGATTCAAGTACGCTTAAATACAGCTACAATAAATTCGGCCAGCTAAGTGCTATTCACTTACAGCAAGCCAATAGCACTGCTGTTGAACTTGCAGCGCTTAGCTACGATAGCCAAGGTAATATTCAAACGCAAAAGTTTGGTAATGATGTAACCCTTACCCAACAGTTTGATGTATTTAACCGCTTAACACAGCAGCAGTTAACCCATCCTGCGCAAGCGTTATTCGATACCTGTACGTACAACTACGACAGCATCAACCAACTTATTGCGCGTAAAGAGCAAGGGGTTAGTAGTCATAACATTAATTTTGAGTACAACAGCCTAGGCCAGTTAATTCAGCAAAATCTAGCAAGTGGTGAGAACACAAAAACTACCCAATACCAGTGGGATAGCTTTGGTAATCCAGTTATCCAGTCAACGGTTAAAAATGATGAATTAACCGAGCAACAAAATGCTAAACCAAGTGATGCTAGCGATACTGTCAATAATGTTGAAAGCACCCAGTCAGAAAGCACACGTAATGTAATTCATAGTGATTATAAAGATTCAAGTACAACAACACTTGCTAGTGATTTAAGTAATAATGATGATGTTATTACAGGCATCACTGATGCAGACCGTTTAACCCACTTTGGCGATAGCGACTTTCATTATGATGAATTTGGTAACCAAATACGCGAAACCGGTAAAGGTATAAAAACCCGCCGCGAATACAATGCATTTAATCAGCTAAGTTGCTTTAATAACAACGGCACGCTTACTCAATACGACTACGACCCATTAGGTCGTCGTATAGCCAAGCACACCGAGCAGGGCAAAATTGATTACATTTGGGATAACGACCAGTTAATCGGTGAATACCAACATGGTGAATATACCTGGTATATCAACCTGCCAAATCAATTCCACCCAGTAGCGCTAATTAAACAAGGTGAGGTGTATTACTATCACCTAGACCAACTGAATACCCCACGCTTTGTAACCAATAATAAAGCAGAAGTAGTATGGGAAAATCAAGCCGATGTGTATGGTTATGAAGAGCTTGAAGCCGACTTTAGTAAAGAAAATAGCTTTACTCAGCCAATTCGTTTTCAAGGTCAGTATTTAGATGAAGAGAGCGGCCTACATTACAACCGCTACCGTTATTACAGCCCCAAACAGCAACGCTTTATAAATCAAGACCCGATTGGTTTAGTGGGCGGGATTAACCATTATCAATATGCGCCAAACCCGGTTAACTGGGTGGATCCGTTTGGGTTAATGTGTGAAGAGGGTGAAAAGAGCTTAAAAGAAGCGCTTGAAATAAGTGTTGCTTCAGGAACTATTAGTAGTGAATTATCTGATAAATTATTGCAATCCGCTTACGATGGAAATTTGACGCCAAAAGATATTAAAGAACATCTAGGGTCATTAACAACTCCTTCAACACCAATTAGATGGATACCCCCTAGTGTTTTAGATAATAAGTTAGGGGCGGGTGGTTATAAAGAGGCCTTAGCTATAGATGATGAAGAAGTACTGCTTATTCCAAAACGTAACTCTACAAATATGAACCCTGCGACTATTGAGGATATTAAGCAAGAAGCGAGTATTTTAGAAGAAATTAAAGCGTTAGGGTTGCCCGTTGTAACAATACCTGAATTTGGAAGTACGATTACTCCAGACGGGAGTATTATTCAAGGTGGTATTCAAGAGCGCATGTTATTTAATGGGCGTGATATTACCAAAGAAACTATACAAGATAATGAAGCACAAGGATTTGCAAAAGATAATCTTGCAGCTGTTTTATCTCAAAAATCTTTAGATGAATTAGAGCGTATATATGAAATTTTCGAAGAGAAAAGTATATTTGTCAAAGATCTACAATTTATGTATGGTGCTGATGGCTTACCAAAAATTGCTGACCCGCAAGAGGTCATAGTTGGAGCACCTCATGACATTGTAGATGAATCTTTGAATGACATAGCCAAAGAATATCAACTAATTAATAAAGCATCTGAGCCAAAAGCAATTCACAAAGCTAAACCAAATAGTGAGCAAGATGCAATATTACTAGTAAGCAAGCTCAAGTCTCCCGATAAAGATAATTACAATGTTTACACTAATCACAAAGGTAATGTAATTGTTTCGCGAAAAGATAAAAAACAATCAGTGAAGTTACGCTATGAAAACGGCGCATTAGTAGAAGCCAGTGATAAAATTGATATTCCTCATGATGTAGATGAAAAGCTTACTTTAGACCATGAGCAATTAACTCTTGCAGATAAAGAAAAATTAAAAAAGTGTGCTGATAAGCGTGATAAGGCTGTAAAAGCTCGAAACGAAGCGCTGGATATGGAAGAAGGCTCAGAGCGAGAACAAGCACTTAAGAATGCACGAAGCGACATGCGTGATGCAAGTGAGAAACTAGGGGAAGCAGCGGCTAAAGCGTATATAATGCATGAATATCCTAATGCAATTCCCTTAGAATCAAACCTCCCAGGTGATGGTAAACAAGGGCAGTTTGACCAAGTTTACTTGATTAAAGGAAAGCCTCCAGAGTTTATTCCAGAGGTTATTATTGTAGAGGCTAAGGGGGGCGCGTCTGATTGGGGCAGCCGTATGGCAGATAAAAAAAGAGCACAACAGGGAAGTACTGAGTATATGCAATCTGTTATTAACAATTACACTGAAAAATTAGAAAAACTTCAAAATCCTAAAAAGAACCCTGCCTATGGTCAAGTTGGGAAAGAGGAGTTAACTAAGCAAATAAAAGAGTGTAAAGAGAGCTTGAGAGCGATTCAAAAAGCGCAAAAATATTCTAGAGTAAATGCTAAGCTAAGTCCGCCTAAAGCTCCTGTAATTAAGTATATTGGGGTTAAGCAAAAAGCCAATGACAGTGGAATGAAGAAAACTATTGAAGTTACAAAGTTTAAAGTAAAAGTTTAAAGGGTAAAAAATGATAAAAAGTCACTATAGTTATGGCCAAGTTTCTTATGATGATATGGTTGAGGAATATATTGAAGATGACGAGGATAGCCTCTTTCTTATAAAAGCAGGCGGCGGTATGTCTTTTTATGAAGAATTTAAGCGAAACCTCATTAGGGCTTTTCCTTTAGAGGCGGTAGAGAATCCAAATAGCAAAAACGCATGGCTTTATTTAACACGCGGACAGCAAATGGCGTTAGCAGCATTTCAGAGTAACGCAAGTGTAGGTCAACCATTTATAGTCGCTTACGATAATGACTTTATAGAGGTTATAGGTGAGGCTGATGATTTCTCAACTAAGGTTGAAGTATGGTTGCCTGCTTTATATAGCGCTATTATATTGCGTAATAAAAAAGCGATTGATTTTTTAATAACGATTGATAATAGCGTTTTTGCAGAGGCTAGTTTAGGTGAACAAAATCGGTCATTTGACTACGCATTTGTCGATTTACTTAAAGCGGTATTTACGCCAGGTGCAAATTTAGCCTCAGCAATCGAAAAAGCATTAGTTGCTAGCAATCCCGATGATTACGAAGATTTTGCTTATTTATACGCTAGCCGTTTAGATTGGCCCTTAGTAGATATTATTATGGCTATTTTTAGTGATGAGGGGGAGCATGTTTATAATGAAAACATGAAAAAAGCGCTATTACTTCATCAAGAATATTATAGTAACGCTGATCGAGATCAAAATCGTGCAGGCGCTATTTCAATCCCTCTAACAGCAATGGCGGTACTGGCCAAAGATGTAAAAGGGTATGATTTAACCGTAGAAAATGGCTATATCCCGCAGTGGATTATTGATGGCAAACCTGCTGAGTATAAATAAAGTAGTTTGATTATATATGAAGTGCAGTTATGACTTTTATAAGTAATTTACTGCTAATATTAAAGGAAACGCTAAATTTACATTTATAGTATTACGAAGGCATAAAAATGATTGAGAGTCACTTTACTTATGAACACCTAGACCATACAGACATGCTTGCAGAAAACGACAGCCACGAAGACCATTGGCCAGATATTCAACGAAACCCATTTACAGAAGTGCCAAAGTTATTTAAGCGAAATTGTGAAGATTTACTGCCTATAGCTGCACTGATTGAGCCGAATGAAAACAGGACGTGGGGCTGTTTATTGCGAGCTCAATCTTTAGGCATGGGTATATTTGAAAGTAATGAACGCTCTGGTAATGCCTTTCCATTTCGAATTATAGATGACCACGTAATGGTTGTGGGTCGGCGCGACTATATTAATACGAATTATCAAACTTGGCTTACAACTTTTTATTTGAGTATTTTGGCACGTAGCTTTGATTGGGAAGGAATCGAGTATTTAAAATCTATCGATATCTCTATTTTAGAAAATGCAGAGTCGGGAGCATCTTTAACTCCCTTTAATTTTGCCCTGGTGGAGTTATTAAAAACAGTATTTACGTCAGGTTCTGATTTAGCGGGGGCATTAGAAAAAGCATTAGTAGCTAGTAACCCTAATGATTACCCTAATGATGAGGATTATTTATATGCAAGCCGTATAGAGTGGCCAATTCCTTCAATACTGATGGCTATATTTAGTGAAAATGGCGAGCAAGAGTACAATGAGGAAATGCAAAAAGCATTATTACTCCATAAAGAGTACTACAGTTCACATGCAAGAAAGGGGGATAGAAGAGGCGCTATTTCAATTCCACTCACAGCAATGGCTGTACTAGCAAAAAAGCTATATGGTTATCAGCTCACTATTGGAAATAATTATATTCCGTCTTGGTTGATTAAATAACATACTTAAAATTAGGTTTATAATGAGTGATTTTTTAAATGGGTTAACCCTTGAAAAAGACATAGTAAATTCCCTAAAAAATAATAAGGTGATAAATTTAACAAGACCTTATTTGGAGTTTGGGATCCGAAAGTACAAAGAAAAGAACGATATTCAGGATAAAGATATATTCACATATGTTGGGAGTTGTTTATATATTCATTTAGAGAATGGCGACATTATTGGGTTTGAAACTAACAATGTTAAAGATTCAATACTTGTCTGGTTTGCTTATAAGGAGGGTATTCAGCAAGGCTCAAATGAAGACATGGAAAAAATACCCTATGATCATTCTAAATATGGAAATCGTGAGCGTTGGACTGGACTGATTAACGAGCATATTCACAGTATCAAAGTGTTTACGCGTAAAATTCCCGAAGGTATAAAAAGTTTTGTAGATAGCAATGAGAAGGCAATTTTACTTGAATCAACTAACTGTAGTTTGTTACTACCTTATGGTGGGAGTTTTGAATACCGTACAGTAATGCCAATTTTGAAACTTGAGGAAGCACCTGATGGTTATTTTGATGGTATGCAAGTTATTGAACTTTGAACAAGTCACTAAATAGCTAATTTTTATCATGATGTATATAAATACGATCCACTTAACACTTCAAGACGTCGCTTCATTTACGCTAAAAAATAACCCCAGCAAGCAATTTAAAGAAAAATGGGGTGAGGAGTATGTAAGTCGCGCAATGTTATTATGGCGTGGAGTTAAGGAATGTTATTCAAAAAGTGAAGTGTGTAACTTCACTGCACAAGAGCTTTTATTTGCAATGAGTTATGAATATGCAGTTGCTCCTTACAGCTCTGAGAATAATAACGCTATTGAATTTTATAGATGGTGTTTTGAAAATTTAAATAAAAAACAAGGATAGGTAATGAATAAAATAAACACGGATGTAAATTACAGAACAATGGCGGGCAATGCGCGTTTAGTTATGTTAGGCGAATCGAGCCATAGTGCTGCTGGCTATAAATATGAGGCTATAAAAGCGATTAGGCAGTTAAAGGCTGCGGGTTTTACACATTTTGCTATAGAAATGCTGCCTAGCTCGATGCAGGAAAAAATTGAACAGTATCAACGAACAGGTAAAGGCTTTAACATAATACAGCAATATTTTGATAAATATTGGACACATGGTGATTTTACTCCTCAAGCCTATGGTGAGCTGGTAAAGGCGGCACGCAATGCAGGAATGAAGATAGTTGCATTGGATGTTTCTGTAGAAACGATGGAAGTAATGGATAGTGTATGCCCATCGAAAAAAGCCGTGACTGGGGAATGTTTTGATGCGCATACGTTTAGAAACGATCTTTGGGCTTACAATTTAGCTACAATCCTCAAGAGATCTAAGCAGAATAAAATTGTTGCTTTTATGAGTCGATGGCACGCAGTTAAAAATTTAAAGTATCAAATAGGTATTGATTCTTTAATTAAAGAGCACGGTATTCAAAAAGTTCGTTTTATTGATTTTATTGGTGGCTTATCTTGTTACAGCGACAGGCCGTGTAAGGGCATGTCTAGCCAACAAGAGACTTTGAAAGGACAATACTTCTACAAAGAGGGTTTTCCGTATGAAAGTACGGTTAAATCATTTCAAGTCCACCTACCAGAAAAACGTATTAATAATGATGGGTCATTCCAATGGTAAAAGCACTAGTGACACTTGTGTTAGCAATTAGTTTTTTTGCCTCTATGGATACTAAAGCATCCATGTTTCCGAATATTGATATTAATGATCCGAACTTAACCGTTGAAATTGCAGCTAAGCAATGCGAAAAAAGCTATATGCATGCACCTAACAAATTAGAAGAATGGTGTGAAAAAGCTTACGAAATGGGTTACTTGGAGTCCTTGTATTATATTGGTATGTATACTGGGGATGGTTCTCGTTATTTAGATGAATTAAATACTCGAATTGAACAAGGTGAAGCTAATGCTATTAACACATTAGCTTGGTTATACCAAAGCGGCCGTTTAGTTAAAAAAGATTTAAGTAAAGCTGCACGCTTATACCAGCTTTATTTAGATCAAGAAAATAATCAAGCAATTACACTTAAAACTTCTACACATTTTGAGTTAGCCACAATTTATAGAAAGCTGGGTATGTGGGATGAAGTAATAACTCATACTCAATATGTAATTAATAATGCAAAAAGAGAGGGTCGTAGGGAACTCGCACAGAGATGGCGAGATGAGGCCGAAACATCTTTGAAAGAAAGTAATTTGTGAGTTTTCCACGCGTATATAGCTTTTCACTTGGCAGTCATGTGACAAAGTATTTATTAATTAGTGCACTGTTTACTTTTAGCTTAATTAGTAATGCCGCTGGCCCTCGATGGGATAATTCAATAGATATAAATGCTCCAGATTTGACTGTATTAGCTGCCGCAGAGCAGTGCCATAAAAGTTTAATTAACGCGCCTGAGTATCTTGAAGAGTGGTGTGAAAAAGCTTATGAAATGGGATACTGGAAGGCACTGGTTACACTAAGCCTCCATAATGGAGATGGAACTCGATTATTAGAGGAGGCCAAAAAGCGGGTTGCGGCAAAAGAGCCAAAAGCTTATTCAACTTTAGCTTGGTTATATGGCAGTGGTATGTTTGTGGAGCAAGATATTAATTATGCTATTGCCCTTTACAAAGAATTTTTAGCATTAGATGCAGAATTGCCAAATTCGTTAGTTGCGGCTGCGCACTTTAAGTTAGCAAACTTATATGAATCGCAGCAGAATTGGCTTGCAGTAAATGAGCATGCACAATATGTTATTGACCACAGCCCTTTAGCTTATGATAAAGAACGAGCTGTTGATTTGTTAGAGTTAGCTAAAAAAGAAATTTTGATTAAGAATAAATCATTGAATGAATAGACTAGACACCTATTCTAATTTTGCAGTTTAGTAAACAAAGTACTACCACTTTATATAGCGTTTCGTTCGGCGTGTATTTTGTATAGTGATGAGCATTCTACAGGTCAACCCTCAATTTTCGCAGAGGCTGAGTTGAAGATAAGTTGCTTAAGCTCGAAAGGTGTTTTGTATTGATGTATGTGTTTACGCAGTTTTGAGTAACCACACTCAACACGCAGAGATAACTATAAGATTAAAGTTGTAATGAAATATGTAAGTCGATGCGCTTATCTAAGCGAGCTAATATAGAGGGAATGATTTGTTTTTTAGTGATAAGCAAAAAAATAAAGTGGAATTTTATGCACTTGTATATGTAATCTCGTTTTTATTGCCATTTCCTGCTTCGCTATATTCTGTTGCATTATCTCAATTAGGTGGTGTAGCACTTTGGCTGATTGGCTCAATAACATATATGATTGTTTACCTGCGAGTCGTGTCAGAATTACCAAAAGAAGATAGGTATTTTGTTACATGGGGTCAAGCAAGCTATTTTCCTCAACTGCTTTTTAAAGTAGCCCCTGTATTAATATTTATACTTCTTTGCTTGTTGGGAAGTTTATAGTGTTTAAAAACGATGAGGTGTTTTTATTATTCGCCCCATGGAAGCTTTTACGTAGGTTCTTATTAGTAACAATCATCTTACTTTTGGGAACGGTTTATTCAGGCATGACATTGTTAACACAGTACTTTGATACAAGTCCAGAGTGGCTGTTGGGCATTTTGTTTTCCGTTGGAATTATGTTTTGCTTTTTTAACTTTAAAGTTAGTCAAGGCTCTTTTCTATGTGCAAAGATATTGAAATACTATGCTCTATTTTTAGCTTTGATTTGCTTACCATCATTTATGATTTTAGAGGGAAGTGGTTATCATATAGCTACAGTTGCTAATATAGCCTTTATGCTGCTGTCTTTTTATTTAATTAAGGGAAATAAATACCAAGGCTTAATAAAATATCAATATAATTTTTTTAAGGATATAGAAGACGCTCGGGCCGCTGTTGAAAAAGAGATGGCTAAAGGAGATAAGAAGAAGAAAAAGTAAGGCTGCATAGCTTTGCTTACTTAATTGAAATATAAAGGAACATAGAGAAATTGTGGTGACGAGTATGTTAGCCGCGCAATGCCATTATGGCGTGGAGTAAAGGAATGTTATTCAAAAAGTGAAGAATGTAACTTCACTGCAAAAGCGCTTTTATTTGCAATGAGTTATGAATATGCAGTTGTTCCTTACAGCTCTGAGAATAATGACGCTATTGAATTTTATAAATGGTGTTTTGAAAATTTAAATAAAGATCAAGGATAGGTAATGAATAAAATAAACACGGATGTAAATTACAGAACAATGGCGGGCAATGCGCGTTTAGTTATGTTAGGCGAATCAAGCCACAATCCCGCAATCTACAAATATGAAGCTATAAAAGCACTTAGGCAACTTAAAACAGCTGGCTTTACCCATTTTGCAATTGAAATGTTACCTCGTTCTATGCAAGAAAAAATAGAGTTTTATCAACGAACAGGTAAAGGGTTTAATGTAATTCAGCAATATTTTAATGATAATTGGGCTTGGGGTTATTTAGTTCCTAAAGCATATGGCGAGCTGGTTAAAGCCGCTCGGGAAGTAGGCTTAAAAATAATTGCACTTGATTTGACTTTGGATGAGATGGAGGTTATTGATAAATCGTGTGATTATGATAATTCATTAGCAGGTAATTGTTTTAATAGTCACACCATTAGAAATATGGTTTGGGCTCAAAATATAAGTAATATTTTAAATCAAACTAATCAAAATCGCGTTGTTGCTTTTATGCATCGTTGGCATGCTGTTAGATCAACTAAATATCAAGAAGGTCTTGATACACTTGTGAAAATGGAAGGCACGCTAAAACTTAGATTTATTGACTTCATTGGTGGTACTGCTTGTTACTCACAAAGAAGTTGTGAGGGTTATTCTGATGAAAAGGGTAATCTTAAAAAGCAATATTTTTCACGAGAAGGTTTTCCATTTCAAACTGCAGTAAAATCTTATCAAGTACACCTGCCTGAAAATACCTCGATAGTAAAAGGTATATAGTAGTGAAAAAGTTAATTTATACTTTTTTTGTACTTATATTATGTCCCGGCTCATTTGCTGGAACTTTATTTCCAAAGCATGATATTAATGATCCTAAGTTATCCAAAAACACAGTGATACTTCAATGCCAAAAAAGCCTGATGTATGCGCCTAGACAGCTTGAAAAATGGTGCGAAAAAGCATACGAAATGGGATATTGGCAGGCGCTAGAAGTTATAGGTTTACATACAAGTGATGGAAGCCGTTATATCACGGAGGCTCAATTACATGCTGAAAATGGTGATCCTGATGGAATCTTAGCATTGGCTTTTGCATATGAGTCTGGGCGTTTTGTTACTAAAAATCTAAATAAATCAATTGCTTTATATAGTCAATACTTAAATGAAAACCAAGGTATTGAAGAAGAGAAAATGAGAGTAATCAGAACCCATGAAGCTCTATATTTGATATATACAAAGTTAGGTGATTTTGAAAACGCAGCTAAACAGAAACGCTTTTTAGATGAAAGTAATTATAAAGAAAATAAAGAAGCTATATTAAAAAAACAAATGCGAGAAGCAGGAATATTTATTGACTCAGAACAATAAAATGCAATTTTAGTAAAATTGATACTTTGATATTCGCATGACAGATTTAATTGAAATAAAAAGGAGCTATAAACGCCGAAGTTAAGGCGCTATAGAATTATTATGGAACAACAACACCAACACACACTAACCAACCTTGTATACGATATTTACGAGGATCCAACCAAAATTGAAGAGCATCAAGAGCTTATTCAGCCATTACTGAGCGATTTAGTTGCAACTGCGCCTGCGGGTTTTGAAGGCATGGCGACGATGATCAATACTCACATATCAAACGGGTTTAAGTTTAAAAACCCTAAAATACAAAAATTTGAGCTTGAGTCGGGCTTATTAAAGCTTAAAACCTACCTGCAAAAAATAAACCTTTAATTAGTTTCGTAATTGCCAATACTCTCGGCGCAGTGTGTTGGCTGTAATCAAGGATGATAAATGACTCTTATAAACACCTGCATTTTAATGCTGTTTTTACAGCCATTATTTGTTTATTTAGCACTTTTTAAACAGTCAAAATACAGTGTTAAGCCCAAAAGCTCGTTAGATAATGAAGATTCAATGTTTTTATTTATCGCCCCTGGCCTATCGGTTTTTTATCTTGATAAGTTTTGGGTCGCGCTGCTTTATTTAGGTAGTGTGTGCTTATTGGGTGTATTGCTAGCTAAAATTGTAGAAAGCAAAGCAAACAAGCGATTGACCAGAGACGATTCAATAGGCTTTATGGTCGCCAGTTTTATCTTTTTTGGAATGATAAAGTTAATTATTGTTGCAGCTGCGTATTTTTTTACCGATGACGCTTCAAGCGCGATAACAGAAGATTTAAGCCCAGCTAAAGAGCCCTCATTGACGATTAGCCAAATGTTTAGTGTGGATTATTTGTATAGCCAGTTTAAACCTACGGTTTATTTTTTAGCATTAATGGTCGTGACCTTAGTGCTCAAAATTATTGAGTACAAGTTCTCTTTGAAGGAGGCGCTTTCAGGTATCCTTATTATGCTAAGTGCTATATTAGTAGGCATTTCCCCACTATTTGGCGAAGCTTATATATTAGGCTTAATTGCTAATTTTTTTATCTTTTTTATAGTGTGCTCTACATGTATTGAAATAGACAAAATAGGGGATGCATCGGGTGGCGCTATTGCTATTTTATATGGCTATATATTAATGATGGGACTTGGGTTTAGCATTATATGTAAGCTGGTTTATGAATTGTTTTTTTAGGGAATGATTTATTGCTTGTTTTTTGCTCTAAATGCTTGCAGTGCGCTTTGTACCCAATTAGAATAAATTTTAGTTGAAATGGGCAATTTCATTAACGCTGATAGTTAAGAGTCTAAAACGTCATTAAATAGCAATACGACACGTGTATTTTGAGTTTAATAGTTGGGAGCTTGTATATTTTGTTATCACGTTTTAAAGCTCACATTTTGGTAATTATATCTATTGCTATTATTTTTACTACAACACAGGCTTATGCAGATATATTTGGTTATTTTTAATAAGCAGGATTTTGTTTTATCGGCTCCGATGAAGGGGCAATTATTAGATAAAGGGCAGCCTGTTGCAAATGCTAAGGTTGTACGTGCGCTTACTTATGGTGATGAATATAAAGATGAAGCAATAACCGATGATAATGGTTTTTTTACCTTCACAGAAAAATATATAAAAACGAGTAAGCCTGCAAACATGTTTGATAATGAATCACTGGTTCAACATGTTTATTTAGAAAATGGTACGCCTGAGGGCGTTGTTCTTTGGTACATAACCGTGTCTATGCACGATGGGAGTGATCCCCTAAAAAGCTTACTCGCTGACTTAGAGTGTGATATTGCCAAAGACCCACAAACATACGACATATCTATAGAAGAAGCGCCAGAGCACTTCTTTACGGTATATGGTGCATGCATTTGATTTATTGGAGATTATATTTTTGATGGAGCGGTTTAAGTTGCCATTACTCATTGTAGTTGTGGCTATTCTAATTTTATTTACTACAACACAGGTTTTTGCAAATATGTTTGGTTTTTTTAGTAAGGAAGATTTTGTGTTATCAGCTCCAGTTGAAGGGCGTTTGCTTTTTGACGAGCAACCTGTTGCTGGTAAAAAGGTATTTCGTAGACTAAATTATGGCGATGAATATATTGATGAAGTAACAACAAGTAGTGATGGTCGTTTCTCTTTCCCTAAAAAAGTTATCAAAACATCAAAGCCATCAAATATGTTCGACAACGAATCTGTTATACAACACATATACACATTAGATGAGAATGCAAAGGAAGTTACTATTTGGGCTGTTAGGCTATTTCCTTATGAGCATAAAGATACGCTAACCAAATACTTAAGTAATTTGGTTTGTGATATCGCAAATGAGCCAGAAACATTTGATATAGCTGCTAAAGATAATAAGCAGCATACATTTGCAGTTTTTACCACCTGCAAGCTCTAACGTTTAAAACCAATAAAAGGATTTAAAATGAATACGTTAACACCTACTCAGGCAGTCCAATTAGCTTCACTTGCTTATGATGCTAAAGAATTAAAAAATACAAAACTATTAAATGGGCTATTGCATGCATCCTTGCGAGATCAGTTTGATTTTTCTATCAATAATAGATCCATACAAGGTGTGTCAGGCGGGTTTTTCTCTCATTTATTTGGTTTAAGTACTGGGTTTGGCCTTGTTGCGCACGGTAAAAATTCATTTCAAGGTGATTCAGTAATCACTATTCGTGGTACGGCCTCACTTAGAGATGGCCTAACAGATGCACATTTTGGGTTAAGCGGTGGCTCTAACGGAAGTATGGTACATGCTGGATTTAATAAAACCTTTTATAGTATGAAACCTGCACTACAAGAGTTCGTTGCTGCAAATATAAGAGATAAAATGACCGGCTGTGTGCACATTGTTGGTCATAGTTTAGGTGGTGCATTGGCTACGCTTTCAGCCGATTGGATAAAAGCAGAGTATTCGTTGCCGGTTAAATTATATACGTTCGGCTCGCCAAGAGTGGGGCTTGATAACTTTTCACGCGCTGCTACCTCACGTATAGATAAAATATACCGTTGTACACACGGTGCTGATCCGGTTACAAAAGTGCCTTTGTGGCCATTTTCACATGCGCCCTACAATGGCCAAGAAATTCGTCTTGATAATGGTCAGGGCCTTAAAGGCGCAGCACACAAGTTAAGTGGTACGCCAGGCTATGTTAATACTGCAAACAGTAATGATTGGGGTAATTTAACTGTAAAAGCAAACCACTTTTTAAGCACGCCGGTACGTTTGAAGTTTGAAGACAGAAATCAAGCTTCATTTAGTTCGCATTGGGCAGATAAACTTGGCGCTGCGTTAGTTACCTTATTAAAAGATTCGGGCTACTACAGTGCTGTTGCGGCGCAAGCAGCCATAGGTACAGGTTTAACTTTTTACGATATGCTCGCGCGAACGCTTGATAAAATAGCCAAAGCGTCAGCTTCATTTGCAACACAAACCTTAGGTTTACTCGGGCACATGTTAGTGTTTGCTGGCAAAGTTATTAGTAAAGCCGTAGAGCTGACTTACAGTTTTATTAAATCGGTATTTGATTCAACTCTAGGGGCATTATATCGCGCTGCCCGAGAAGGCTTAAATGGTCTAGATTAAGGTTTTATAAGCCTTAATCTCGCTCTAACAAAATGGCACCACTTTGGGTTTCACCTAAGTGGTCGTCTTTGTTATAAATAGGGCACTTACTCATTGATAAACACCCACAGCCAATACACCCATCTACCCGTTCGCGTAAACGTTGCATATAAGCAATACGCTCATCAAGTTTCTCTTGCCATTGCTTTGAAAGTGCAGACCAATCTTTTTGGGTCGGCGTGCGTTGCTCTGGTAACGTTGCTAGAGTTTGTTTAATTTCTTCGAGCGTGATCCCCATCGCTTGTGCTGCTTTTATAACAGCGACTCGCCTTAGTACATCAGGTTTAAAGCGTCGTTGGTTGCCACTGTTTCGCCAGCTGCGTATTAGCCCTTTATTTTCGTAAAAGTGCAGTGTAGATACCTTAACGCCACTGCGTTTAGCGACAAACCCAACCGTTAAGTTGGCTTCAGTAAGCTTTTTTTGTACCGCCATCACTTTAATTCCTTTTAAAAATTAAATTATTTCTTATTGACCTGAACTTAACTTGAGGTTTTAAGCTTTGCTCCATCATAAGAAAAGGAGCTAACCCAATGCAAGAAAAATCAGCACACAATATCGCAATCATATATTCAAGTGGACGTAAAAATGGCAATACTACCGCGCAAGTTAATGCCTATAGTAAGCAACAAAGCGGCATTGTTTTTTGCTTAGATGATTATGTTATTTCACCTTATCGCTACGATAAGCAGTATCACAATGATGATTTTTATAATTTGTTTGAAGTGTTACTTCGTTACGAACATTGGGTAATTGCGTCACCTATTTATTGGTATAACACCACGCCACAAATGAAAGCATTTATAGATAGAATTACTGATTACATGGATGATGAGGCGTTAAAACCGAAGCTTAGAACTTTACGTCAAAAACAGTTTTCACTGTTGTCTAATGCTGCATCTCCCTCTGCGCCAGACGCATTTATCGATATGTTTAAACATACATTCAATTATTTAGGGATGACGTTTATAGCGCACTCACATGTTCAGGCTAGTTAATTGCTTTAAATAGCGTTAGGGTAGGCTAAGCCAACAATAAAATGGAAACTTATGAAAACATCACTTTTAGGTCTTAGCCTTCTTTTAACTAGCTTTAGTAGTTTGGCAGCAGAGCCTGCGCCTGTTATTAAAGACTTTGGTTATTTTTATAATGTGCCCGAGCATAAATCTGATTTGAGCCAAGCGCAGTTTAAAATTGCCTTTGATGTTGGTAACGGCGCTGAAAAAGGCGCGCAAAATAATCATATTAATTCGTTAGCGCGCTTTATCAATATGCATGTGGCTCACGGCGTAAAACCAGAAAACATCCAGCTGGCGCTAGTGGTACACGGTGGAGCCAGTGTTGATGTACTTCAAAACAGCGTTTATAAAGCACGGTTTGAAGAAGATAACAAAACCGAATCTTTAATTAAACAGCTGCTTGCGAATAACACGCAGGTATATATATGCGGGCAGTCGGCAATGCATATGAAAGTGGAGGCTGATCAACTAATACCTGGAGTGCAAATGGCGCTTTCAGCGATGACCGCGCATGCGCAGTTACAGCAACAAGGCTATACGTTGAATCCGTTTTAAACATGAATATTCTTTGTTTTGGCGACTCCAATACCTTTGGTACATCACCCGTTGATGGAAAGCGGCTGCCTGCGCATGAACGCTGGCCGGGCATATTAGCAGAGCTGTTGGGTACAGGGCACCTCGTTATTGAAGCTGGGCAGCCTAATCGTACCTTAGTGAATAACCCGCCATTTAGCGGCGATAAATCAGGCGTAAAGTATTTAAAACCTTACCTGGAAGTGCACACCGTTGATGTTGTTATTATTGCGCTTGGCACCAATGATTTAAAAGCCCGTTTTGCACTGTCTGCTATCGATATTAGCAAAGCGCTTGAGGAGTTGATTTTAGCCATTAAAGCCTTTTATCATTGTAAAACAATACCAAAGATTATCATTATAAGCCCGCCCAAGGTTCATGAAGTGGGAAGTTATAAAAGTATTTACGCAGGTGCAGGTATAAAAGCTGAACAATTATCTATTGAATTTAAAGCCGTCGCCTATCGTCACACGTGTGTGTTTTTAGATTGTTATCCGCTGATACAATCTTGCAATAAAGAGGGCATACATTTACCTGTTAGTGAGCATAGAGAGCTTGCTAATAGGTTGACACCTATAATAAAAAAAGCCGCAGTATATTAAACACAGCGACTTTAATTTATTGCTTAGGGAGTGTATTAAAATTCGTAACTAACGCTTAAGCGTGTTGTACGCGGCATAATGTAACGGCCATTGGGCGCGTCGGCATTACGTGGGTCGCCTTCAGTGATACCTTGCTCGTCGGTTAGGTTATCTATGGCTAATTGCAGTTTAATGCCTTCCATTGGTTCAATAATTAAACCTAAGTCTACTTTTTCGTAGCCATCAAGTGTCACGGTGTTTTCGTTATTACCAAAGCGGTCATCCACTGCTGACAAGGTACCATATAAAGTGGCATACATGCCGTCTACTTCAAAGTCATAGCTTGGTGTTACACGTACCTGCCATTTAGGTTGGCGCTGTGCGTCGTTACCTTTATTTTCAGGGCTTTCAGTGATTTCGGTTTGTTGTAATGTGGTATTTAAATTAACAGAAAAGCCAGATTCATGATTAAAATTGTAATCAAGTTCAACACCATACGCTTCGTTGGTTAAAATTTCAGCCGGTACACCCGGGCGACTTACAAAGGTATCGCCTTTTACTTCGTTGACAAAAAAGGTGGCGTAGAAGTCGGTAGAGTCTGAAATAAGCTTGTAACCTAGTTCGCCCTGCGTTACTTCTTTAATTAGTTTTTCACCCCCTTGGTATGCGCCAAAGTTATCTCTAAAGTCATCAAAATATGGCATTTTATAACCGCGGTTAACACGTGCAAACACGCCCATGTCGTCATTAATTGAATAGTTTAGACCGGTTGTCCATGAGGTTTTACTTTCATCGTAATCAACGGCTTTAGTGATAATACCGTCAAGGTCTTCATCAACACTGTATTGCACGTCATGGTTTTCTTTACGTACACCTAAATCAAGCGTAAATGCATCTGCAAATTTGTATTGGCCTGTAAAGTAAAAAGCATTGGTGCGTGCATCGCCTGTTGAGCTAATATCGTAATTAAAACCACACCCGTCAGTGCTTTGGTTACATTCAATGCCATTTAATGACTCACCACCGGCTTCCAGCACGTGATACGCCGTATTGCCTAAGCTCCACCAATCGCTCGCAGATGTGCTTGCGGTGTAATAACCAAAAGTGGCCGATAAATCGCCAAATTGCTTTGAAAAGGCTAAGTCGTTAGTAAACGAGCTTATTTCTTTTAATACTACCCAGCGACCCAGTTGCTGAATCGCGGTGTCACTAGCATATTCGGTGTTAGTCACTGCACCGAATGCCGTTTGACCATTGTCAGCCACTTCACCAATTGTCGTTGCTGAACCATTAGGTACTAGGCCAAATGTATTGGCATCGCCTTTAGTAATATTAAAACGATCTATAAATTGCCAGCCATTATCAAATTCTAGTTTAATGCTACCGCCGGATACATGGCCATCCCATCCTCGGCCATCACCTAGGTCAATATCGTGTGCTTGCGCATCTGGGCCGGTAAAAATCGTCGCTTGACGGTTAAGTGTGCCTAATTGAGTATACTGGGCGTCAATACCGTCAACGTTTAACGGGGTGGGTAAGTACCAAGCACCGTGATCGTCTGTTTGACGGGTATAAAAGTTAAGCTCGCCATTGTCTAACTCTTTAGTGATGTTAATTGTAAATTGGCTTCCTTTTTCTGAGGTAAACCCTGCATCACGGATCCCCGGTGAGCTTTTAACATAGCCGCCCACCATATAATATAGATCGTCGGTGATTTCACCACTTAGCACAGCATCAACCCGTTGTAAGTCGTAATCTGAAGTGGTGTATTTAAATAAGCCTTGAGTATCTTCACTGCCACGCTTTAACCTAAAGTTGGTTGTTAAACCAGGCTGACCATTGGATAGCACAGGGTTAGGACCACCACGCAGTGCTTCCATCGTTTCAATCGTTTCATCGATTCTAAATAACGATGAGTTTTCTAAAAATGAAAGAGTAGGCGCAGGGTAAACTGGCGAGCCTTCAATACTGAGTGTTAAAAATGGCGCATCACCACCTCCTGGAAAACCACGTACAAATACGTTGGCACCAGACTCACCACCAGAGCTTTCTACCCACACACCGGGAACAGCTTTAAATAAGTCAGCAGTACTTTTTGGTGATAATTTTATAATTTGTGATGAATCAATATTTGTTACTGCGTAGCTGGCATCAATTTTTCTGATCCCAACACCTGCGGGGGTACCAGAAACGACAATTCGCTCAACTTTTTTTTCTTTTGCTTGTTCTGCTGCAACAGCAGCGTGTGTGCTTAGGGCTAAAGTAATTGCACAGGCTAGCATGCTTTTTGCTTTATTGAATTTCATGTGTGAGATCCCGTTTTTAGTGTGTTAAACAGTGTGTATTACAGCGAGATTGATTAGATTTTAATGTAAACAAGCTGTATAAATAGAAACTCTAGAGATAAATGCAAACGTTTGCAATATTTATTTGTAAATTATTTATTAATATGGGCTGTTGTTTTATTGAGCGTAATTACACAAGAGCGTAACTTTTAAGTTAATGGGCAAGCCAGTAAAAAATAATAATGCTATATTGTCAGTAAGTTAGATATAGCATCAGCCGAAGTGGAGCGTTTAGGGTTTTATGAATAATAAAAAAATTAAATTAGCTGATTTAGCAAAGCTTGCAGGGGTATCTACCTCAACGGTTTCGCGCGCGCTGAATAATAACCCGCTTATAAAACAAGAAACCCGCGACAAGCTTCAGCAGCTTGCAAAAAAACATAATTTTAGCCTTAACACGGCAGCTAGCCGTTTACGTACGCAAAAAACCAATGTTGTTGCCGTCATTATTAATCTTGATGAGCAAACCGAGCAGTCAATCAGCGATCCATTTTTACTCAAGGTAGTGAGCGAAATTAACCTTGCGCTTAATCAGCAGGGTTTAGAGTTGTTGTTATCTAACTCTATTATGGCGCAAGATGACTGGGCTAATTACTTTATTAATGGCCGCCGAGCAGACGGTATTATTGTTGTGGGGCAAGGAAAAAGCCAAACTAATATAGAAGCGGCTGCCGATGCGGGTATTCCTTTAGTTGTATGGGGGGATCCAAAAACACAAAGCAATTATCCTATTGTCGGCAGCGATAACTACTTAGGAGGAATGCAAGCGACCGCTCATTTAATAGAACACGGTGCTAAAAGTATTTTATTTTTAGGCGATCCTGAGCATGGTGAAATTAGTGAAAGGCATCGTGGTTACGCTGCTGCACTTTCTACTCATAAACTTGAGCAGCATGTTATATCCATTGATATTACCAGTCGCTCAGCGTATCAAGCAATTAATCAGTTATTACGTGAAAAAGGTTTATATTTTGACGCGATAATGGCCTGTAGTGACATGGTTGCACTGGGGGCGATGAAAGCGCTGAAAGAGCGCTATGTAAGTATTCCCAACGATGTGGCACTGGTTGGATTTGATGACATTGCCATGGCTGATATTAGCCATCCCTCTCTTTCTACGATTAAACAAAACACCCAATTTGCTGCGACTTTGTTAGTTAAAAAGTTAATACAGCAGTTTTCAGGTGAAAAAGCCGAATCACAAGTTATTGATATAGAATTAATTACTCGCCAGTCAAGCAAACGTTAACTTAGTATGCATGTATATTAATTGTTAAATTTAAAATGCAAACGATTGCAATGGTATTTGTTCTACACTAAACTCTGGACTCACTGGCTAACACACACGGTAATTTACCCCTATTGGTAATTTGCTTTTTATAAAAGTTATGGCGTATGTAGCTATAAACGAGGCAAGCAATGAGTAAAATAAAAATCACACTGGCAATTGCTGCAAGCTATTTTATTTTCGCAATACTATTAAATAGCGTAGGCACTGTTATTTTGCAGGCTATAAACACACTAGGAGTAAGCAAAACAGAAGCGTCGGTTTTAGAGGGGTTTAAAGACTTATCAATTGCAATAATGTCATTTGTTGTTGCTTCATTTATACCACGTTTAGGCTACAAGCTTGCAATGCTGCTAGCACTGATAGTTGTCGCTATAGCGTGTTTGAGTACGGCTGTAATAAGTGACTTTTACATGTTTAAAGTGTTATTTGCTGCTGTGGGTTGTGGTTTTGCGGTCGTTAAGGTGTCGGTTTATTCAATTATTGGCCAAGTGACTGAGGATGCAAATAGTCACTCATCATTACTAAACACGATAGAAGGCATTTTTATGGTGGGTGTATTAAGTGGCTATTGGGTATTCACCGCATTTATAGACCCTGTTGATAGCAATGCGTGGTTGAATGTTTATTACCTATTAGCAGCGCTTACGCTTTTGGTGGTTGTTAGTGTTGTGATAGCACCAATAAAGCCTGCTATCAAAGGTCAAAGAAGCAACTCGGGTTGGAATGACTTTATTGCTATGCTCAAACTTACCTATCAACCGTTAGTGCTGATTTTTATTATTAGTGCATTTTTGTATGTGTTAATCGAGCAAGGGGTAGGGACTTGGTTGCCTACATTTAATAATCAAGTTTTGCAATTACCAGTAGCTATTAGTATACAACTAGCGAGTATTTTTGCCGCAGCTCTTGCTTTAGGGCGCTTAGTGGCGGGCCAAGTATTAAAGCATATTCATTGGTTTGTAGTACTTAGCTGTTGTTTAGTTGCTATGGCTGCGTTGATCATTATTACCTTACCACTAACGGAAAACTTACCTAAAAGCGAGGTGAATAGTTTATTTGATGCGCCTCTGGCGGCGTTTGTTTTGCCATTAATTGGCTTTTTTATGGCGCCCATTTATCCGGTACTCAACTCAGTCATGCTCAGTGCGCTTCAAAAGCATCAACATGCTGCAATGACTGGGTTAATCGTTGTGTTTTCAGCACTTGGTGGCACCACAGGGTCGGTGATAACCGGGTATGTATTTGAGCACTTTAGTGGCCAGCATGCTTTTTATCTTTCACTTGTGCCCATTAGTTTAATTTTTATTAGCGTGATTATCTTTAAAAAACGCACCCATGCCATTTCACAACACGCAGTCAATAGTTAATAGATTAGGACAGTTATGAGTTTTTTTAATAGCCAATTATTTAAAGATGTACAAACACAGCACATATTTAGCGACTGTAAAACGTTTGCAGATGCAACTGCGCGTGTTGATTGGCAAAGTGCCTGTATACAGTATGAGCAAATAGCACCCCTTGATAAAGCTCAATTAAGAGACTTTGTTGATGCGCATTTTATAACAACGCCTTTATTAACAATGAAAGCGGCTGCAAATACCACCAGTGTAAAAGGCTACATAAACTCACTGTGGAGCGGCCTTCGACGTGAAGCCGATACACCCAAAGCTAATTCTTTACTCGCTTTAAAGCACAGCTATATTGTACCTGGTGGACGTTTTCAAGAAATTTATTATTGGGATAGTTATTTTACTGCGCTGGGTTTAATTGATGCAGATAAAAGTGATGTAGTAGAAGACATGCTACAGAATTTTATAGATTTAATTAATGATTACGGCTGTATTCCCAATGGTAACCGCAGTTATTATTTATCGCGTTCACAACCGCCTATTTTAGCGCTGATGGTTGAGCTTTTATGGCAGCACACACACAGTAAAACACATAATTTAGCTTGGCTTAAATTGTGTGTTGAAGCTTTAATAAAAGAGCACGCATTTTGGATGCAAGGAGCAGGTACACTCGATGATGCGCAAACAAGTGTAAAACGCGTAGTAACAATGCCATGTGGTGGGGTATTAAATCGCTATTGGGATGATGAGGCGGCTCCTCGCGCAGAGTCATTAAGAGAAGACTTAGCGCTTGCATCAGGATTTAGTAATGATAAAAAACCTGAGTTTTATCGTAATATTCGTGCTGCGTGCGAATCTGGGTGGGACTTTAGCTCGCGCTGGTTAGCCGAGTCAAACTTACTAAGCTCAATTCAAACGACAGATATTGTACCTATAGATCTAAATTGCCTACTGTACAATTTAGAAAATCAGCTTAGTGAATGTTTTAAATTGCTTGGCAATGAGCAACAATCACAAACGTACAGCAACTATGCTGTAAAAAGAAAGTCGCTTATTAATCAATATCTTTGGAGCAATGAGAAGCGTTTTTTTGTTGATTATAATCATAAGCTATCTAAGCCGTCTGCTATTTTAAGTGCAGCGGCAAGTACCGCGCTTTTTGTTAATTTAGCCTCGCAACAGCAAGCTGAACTGGTTGCAAACGTATTGAGCGAGCAGTTTTTAAAAGCAGGCGGCATTGTAACCACTGTTGTTGATACTCCACAGCAATGGGACAGCCCGAATGGCTGGGCTCCATTACAATGGTTTGCGGTAAAAGGCTTGCGTAATTATGGTATTGAACAATTAGCTACACGCATAATGAAAAACTGGCTAACAATGGTAGAACAAGATTTTATTGAAAATAAATGCTTGCTCGAAAAATATAATGTATGCACACCGCAAAAAAAAGCCAGCGGGGGGGAATATCAAGTACAACAAGGATTTGGTTGGACTAACGGTGTAACATTGCGCTTTTATATGCTCACTAAAAGTTAATTTGCCTTAACTGCTTTATAGGGATTCACTCTGCTAATCTTATACCAAAAGAGCATTGTATTTTGTGGCTGATTTAGGTAATGTGACATAAGTGTTTCAGGGATGAAATTTATGTTAAATAAGAAATTTGCTTTTATTAAAACAACGTTTAAATCTTCTGCTTATGCAGCTAGCTATACTACGGTTTTAAGTACTTTAAATGCATTATTTAAAGAGATTAAAATGGATGATGCGCTTCCTAAAGCTGGGCAACGTGACAATGTTGAGTTGTTCCTCATCGATGGTGCTGATAAAGATTGGCACTCATTAATTCCTGCCGAATTAATCTGTTTAGCTAAGCAACATAAGGTGATTTTATTTAACGTTGAGCCAAATGCTGTATGTGAGAAAAATTTATTATTAAACCACTTCAATGGTGTTTTTTATAGCTCAGATGCTGCGGAGGATATTTTTAAGGGGCTTGTAAGAATAACCGATGGAGAACTATGGTTTACTCGTAAAGTGATTTCAGGTGCATTCAAAGATATATTAAATGCAGCTTCATCTAACAATTTATTGCACGATGACATAGTACTTAGTAAATCGGATTACGAAAACTTAACCAAACGCGAAAAATCGGTAATTCAATTAATAGCGCAGGGTGCGAGTAACGATAAAATAGCGAACAAACTCAATATTAGTGATCACACAGTGAAAACCCACCTTTATAGTGCGTTTAAAAAGACTCAATCGCGTAACCGTATAGAGCTTGCAAATTGGGCACAGCGCTATATTTCGGTATTACTTCCATTAGATAATTAAATGAAAAGGCTATATGTATAGCCTTTTATTTTTTAAGCTTGTTTTTTAGCCCAAAGTCCTCGATCTATGCCTTTAGTAATTAAATCAGTAAGCGCTTTTTCTATGGCTTGTGTCACGCAAATACTCATAGGTTCGTTATCACTAAATCCAGCCTCGGCTTCGGCTAAACGTTTGTAACTAACATATCTAAAGAAGCCTGCTCGCATTTCTTGGCTCAATACTTTTTTGCTGGTCGCTACTGATAATAGTACTTGGCCAGTTCTTACATCGACTGCGCGCAAATAAAT